>JAAFHW010000065.1:0-7509 GCA_013298525.1 Flavobacteriia bacterium | reverse complement strand
GTTAGAATTGATATGACTGCTTATGATTTAAAAATTGATGCGGCTGGTAAACACATTTATCCGGGATTTATTGCTCCAAATTCAACATTAGGATTGGTTGAAATTGATGCCGTAAAAGCCTCTGATGATGAAGATGAAATTGGAAACTTTAATCCAAATGTCAAAAGTTTAATGGCTTACAATGCTGAATCAAAAGTAACCGAAACTGTGGTTCCTAATGGTATTCTTATAGCGCAAATCACTCCAAGAGGTGGAAGAATTTCTGGTTCATCTTCTATTGTTCAATTAGACGCTTGGACATGGAAAGATGCAGTTCTTAAAGAAAATGACGGTATTCATTTGAATTTTCCAAACACTTTCAGAACTGGTCGTGGAGCAGAAAATGGTGTTATTGAAGTTAACAAAGACTACATCAAACAAATTGAAGAAATTGTAAACTTTATCAATACCGCAAAGAGCTATTCTAGCAGTAATCCGAAAGAAAGAAACCTTGTACTTGAAGCAATGAAAGGATTACTTGACGGAACACAAACACTTTTTATTCATGCTAATGATGAAAAACAAATTATTGATGCTGTTAATCTATTCAAAGAAAACGGAATCAATAAACTAGTTATTGTTGGAGGATATGAAGCCTACAAAACAACAGAGTTGTTACTAAAACACAACATTCCTGTTCTTCTAAGACGTGTACATGATATGCCTGTAAACGATGATCAAGACTATGATCTTCCTTTCAAAATGGCTAAAATACTTACCGAAAAAGGAATTCTTGTTGGACTTGAAAATAGCGGAAACATGGAGCGTATGAATACTCGTAACCTACCTTTTCTTGCTGGTACATGCGCTGCATACGGACTTGATAAAGAAATAGCCTTACAACTAATAACTTCTAATACAGCCAAAATTTTAGGAATTGATTCTTTTTGTGGAGCCTTAGAAGAAGGTAAAGACGCAACTCTATTCATTTCTGAAGGTGATGCATTAGATATGAGAACCAATAAATTAAAGGAAACTTTTATCCAAGGTAGACTCATTAACTTAGAAAATCATCAAAGCAACCTTAATAAAATATACAAATCAAAATATAACCAAAACTAAAAAGTAAAATATTTCATTCTTTTTGTAAAATAAAGTTGTCTATATGTAAAATATACTTTACATTTGTTTCAACTTTTAAATCAAAAATTATGAAAACACACTTTTTATTTCCAAACTCATTTAAAAAAATTGGATGGTTGTTGTTTGTGCCAAGTTTCATTCTAGGTACCTACCTTCTTTTGAGTGGCTTTGATTTTGACAACCAATTTGTTGTAAAAACATTTGCAATAGTCAATGATAGACTATTTAATCGATCTAAGTATTTTAATTTTATTGAAAATGGAATTCTTGATGAACTAATTACAGTTTTAGTGATAGTTGGCGGTATACTGGTAGGATTTTCAAAAACCAAAAATGAAGATGAATATATCTCAAAAATAAGATATGAAAGTCTTGTTTGGGCAACCTATTTCAATTTTGGTTTATTACTTTTTACAACCCTTTTTATTTTTGGATTTCCTTATTTTTACATCCTAATCGCTAACATTGCAGCTATGTTGTTGTTCTTTATTATAAGATTCCACTACAAAATTTATCAATTAAATAAAGCTACTAACGATGACGAATAATTTGAAAGTCTTGCGAGCTATTAAGAATATATCGCAAGAAGATTTAGCCAAGCAAATTGAGGTCAGTCGTCAAACGATAAACGCAATGGAAAAAGGAAAGTATGTTCCATCTACTGTATTAGCTTTAAAACTAGCACGCTTTTTTGAAAAACCTGTAGAAGACATTTTTACCTTAGAAGCAACCGATTAAAAAAAATCCCATCTATATTAAGATGGGATTTTTTATTATTTTTTAAAATTTACAATTCCTTGTTTCAACCAATTCTCATACAATGCAACATCAGGATCATAACTTGTAGTTGGTGTTACCTTATTCAAATTATTACCTTTATTGTCAACCAATACGTATAATGGTTGTGTATTGGTGTTGTACTTAGTAATCATAAAATCGGTCCATTTGTCACCAATAGTTTCTATTTCTGCACCTGTTGATTTAGAAACAAACTGCTCTTCATTTGGCAACGGACGTTTGTCATCGGCAAATAATGAAATTACCACAACATCGTTCTTTAATATTTTTAAAACTTTTTCTTCAGACCAAACATTGTTTTCCATTTTTCTACAATTCACACAAGCATGTCCGGTGAAATCTAATAATGCTGGTTTCTTTACTTTATTAGCATAAGCCATTCCTTCTTCATAATCTGTAAAAACTACTATACCATGCGGACCAAGTTCAGCTCCTTCTGGTAATTTTTCTCCAGTACCATTAGACGAACCTCCTACTCCATTCGGACTTTCACTATAAATTTCTGGTGGTGGAAATGCACTGATTAATTTTAAAGGTGCACCCCAAAGACCTGGAATCATATAAATGGTAAAAGCTAATACTGTTAAAGCCAATCCTAATCGTCCTACAGAAATATGAGTTATTGGTGAATCGTGAGGCAATGTGATTTTTCCAAATAAATAGAAAGCCCAGGCTCCGAAAATAGCAATCCAAATTGCTAAGAATGTTTCTCTTTCAAAATAATGCAATTGTAATACTAAATCAGCATTTGACAAAAATTTGAACGCTAAAGCTAATTCTAAAAATCCTAAAGAGACTTTAACCGTATTCAACCATCCTCCAGATTTTGGTAGCGAGTGCATCCAACCCGGAAACATAGCAAAAAGCATAAAAGGTAAAGCCAAAGCTGATGAAAATCCTAACATACCAACAATTGGTGCAATACCTCCTTTAGAAGCAGATTCCACCAAAAGAGTTCCAACAATTGGTCCTGTACAAGAGAACGAGACTATAGCCAAAGCTAATGCCATAAATAAAATTCCAACAATTCCACCTCTGTCAGCTTGTCTATCTACTTTATTTGCCCATGAATTAGGCAACATGATTTCGAAAGCACCCAAAAATGACGTAGCAAATACAACTAATAGCACAAAGAAAATGATGTTAAACCAAACATTGGTTGAAAGTGCATTCAATGCATCGGCACCAAAAATACCTGTAACAGCTAATCCTAAAACAACATAAATTGCAATAATTGAAATACCATAAATAATAGCATTTCGCTTACCTTGAGCTGGAGTTTTACTTTGCTTAGTAAAAAAACTAACCGTCATAGGAATCATTGGGAAAACGCAAGGAGTTAATAATGCTGCAAAACCTCCTAGAAATGCTAGAAAAAATATAGTCCAAAGTCCTTTTTTCTCTTCTTTTTTAGGAGCAACTTTTGCTACTGTTTCTGTAGCAGCTTTAACTTCCGTTTTAGTAGTATCAACAGTTGTTGCTGGTGCTACTTTGGTTGTATCTACAGCTGGAGTAACTACAGCTGCTGTTTCTATTATTGGAATAGCAAAACTAAAATCTTTATTGTCATTAATACAACCATCTTTACAAACTTGATAATCAACGTTTAGAAGTATTTTACCAACTTTAGGATTGGTGATTTTTACTTTTTGAATCAGTGTAAACTTCTTTTCAAAGTAGTATTCATCTACTCCAAAATCGGCATTGAATTGTTTTTTGTAGGAACTTTCTTTTGCTTTACCTACCAATTCATAATTCCCTTTTTGGTTTTTAAATTCTAAAACAATTGGCAAAGGTCCATCTTCTGGAGTAAATTGAGAATAGACATGCCAACCTTCTTCAATAGTCGCATTCATAACCAAATTAAACTCAGTATCGGATACTTTTTCTACTTTAGATGTCCAAGTTACTGGCTTTTTTATTTGCGCATTTATATTGGTTAAAACCAAAAAAGCAATCAATGTGTAAAAGAAATTCTTCATTTATTGAATGGTTATTTTTAAAATTTTAGTGGTGTTTGAAGTTGCTTTAAATCGTTCATCTTGTCGCATTCCAATTATCCAAATAATTTGATTATCAGAACATAACAACCATTGATTTGATTTTTCAATCAACGATAATTTCTCGTCCTTAAAATACTTGCTAACTTTCTTTTTACCAAGCATTCCTGCAGGATAGAAAAAATCGCCTTCTTGCCATCTTCTCAAGACCAACGGAAACAACAATTTTTCTTCATCGACAAAGATACTATTTGAATTTGATTCTGAAATGTCACCTACGTTACAAAACTCAAATTTTAAGGGAATATTAACTTGGCTTACATTTTTATCTATCAAATAAAAATCGGTTGCAGTGGCTTCCTCTTTCAAAGATAAAATCAAACAATCTCTATCCTTCAATAAACAATAGTCTTCGGAATAAATCTGTTTGCCTGATTGTGCCTCAACCAAATTATAGATATCATCCCAAGCAGTAAATCCATAATTTTTAAGCCATTGAAATAAATAAGCTTTGTAATTGGGCAATTTCAACAAATCTTTTAATTGAAATTTTAAAAGATTCGTTTCCTCTTTAACTACAATTTTATAAACCAATTTAGAAGCATCTTCCACCAAAGATTGTGCTTGTTTCAAATGTTCTAAAGTGTTTTCAAAAGAAGCTAACAAATTGGGATGCAATTCTTTCAAAACCGGAACCACATCATGACGCAACTTATTACGCAAATATTTATCGGAAGCATTGCTGGAATCTTCTCGCCATTGAACCTCATTTGCTTTAGCATAAAGTTCGATATCTAATCGTGAGAAAGACAATAACGGACGAATGATTCGATCATTTTGATTGGGAATTCCAGTTAGTCCATCCAAACCTGTTCCTCTGCTTAAATTGATTAAAAAGGTTTCAAAGCTGTCATCCAAGTGATGTGCTGTCAATAAATAATCAAAGTGTTCTTTATCTAAAAGTTCATAAAACCAACCATAACGTAGCTTTCTAGCAGCCAACTGAATGGAAAGTTTATAATCTTCAGCAAACTTTGCAGTGTCAAATTTTTGAACAAAAACTTCTATTTGTCTTTCATTGCAAAAAGAAGTCACAAACGCTTCATCTCCATCACTTTCCTCTCCACGAAGCTGAAAATTGCAATGAGCAACAGCAAAATCGTACTTTAATTGATGCAGTAAATGCACCAAAACCATGCTATCAATTCCGCCACTTGTAGCCAAAAGAAGCTTCTTTTCCTTTAGAAAAGGAAAGTTATTTTGCAAATGATTTTGAAATTGGTGTAGCATTTATAGTATCAAAACGCTAAAGTACTAATAATAAAAGTTTGACGAAAAGAACTCATCAAACTTTTATTGTTATTTATAAAGAAGAAACTCGTTCTAGGGTTTTGGTAAGTTCTTCAGTAGTTTTTGAAATCGGAATTGATTCTACGATTTTTTTAGTTCTTGCATCAACAAAAAATAGAATTCCTGAAGAACGCAACTTTACAAATTCCAAGCCATTGGCTTTCAAAATTTCTGCAGAAGCGGCTTTCGTTTCTTTATTTGTTATATCGTTTGTTAAAACTATCATACTATTGCTATCTACTTTTGATAGGAGTTCGCTAACAACTCTATCTTCGTTTTTAATACAAGTAGAACACCATTTTGCTTTAACCAAAACCACATAATATTTAGGAGAGGTTTGAGCAAAAAATGAAGTAGTAAACAGTAATACCGCCAAAACTATTAGTTTTTTGAAATTCTTCATAATACCTTTTTTAAATTGTAAGATTGCGCTAAGTTAAACATAAAAAATTAATTATTTTGTAAGGTATCTAACATTGCTTTAGCTTTTAACAAACATTCGTCGTATTCCTGTTCTGGAATTGACTTTGAAGTTATGGCACTTCCTACAGAAAATGAAACATATTGCAATTTTTCATTGTACAAAATGCTTCTTATAACTACGTTAAAATCAAAGTCACCATTGGGAGTAAAATAACCTACTGCACCACTGTACAAACCTCGCTTGGTTTCTTCTAAATCTTCAATGATGTTCATTGCCGAAATCTTTGGCGCTCCAGTCATACTTCCCATTGGAAAGGTAGTTTGTAACAAGGCTGTTGACGATGTAGTGCCTTCAACTTCTGAAACAATAGTTGAAATCATCTGATGCACTTGTTTAAAAGTATAAATACCACACAACTCCTCTACTTGAACCGAACCTTTGGTAGCTGTTTTAGACAAATCATTACGAACCAAATCAACAATCATGATGTTTTCTGAACGTTCTTTCTCGTTATTGGAAAGCTCTTTCTTTAGAAGCGCATCTTGTTCTAAATCAAAACTTCGTCTTGCTGTTCCTTTGATGGGTTGTGAAATCACTTTATTACCTTCTCTTTTCAAATAACGCTCTGGTGAAGCACACATCAAATAATCGGTGTTGTTTTTGAAATATACTGCAAATGGTGGCTCCGAAATGGCATTCAACTTTTGATAAATGGTAACTGGATTTATTATGGCATTTTCAGCATAAAATTCCATACAAAAATTAGCTTCATAAATATCGCCACGATGAATATGATGCAACATTTTGCTCACTTTAGAAAGATAATATTCTTTAGAAATGCGTTGCTGAATAGCTACTTCCGAATGTTGGGTACTGAAAACAGAACACTGGTTTATCTCTTCAATATCCGAAGTCATTTCATCATCACACAAATACAAATAGTGCAGTTCTAGTTGATTTCCTTTCAATAAAAACAACTTTTTGGGTTGGAAGAAAAACAAATCAGGAAAGTGCAAACCATCATAATTGTTGGAATGTAAATCTTCAATATCGTTTTTTAAATCGTAGGATAAATAACCAAACAACCAATCGTTTGACTGACTTTGATATTGATGTAAATCTTCAAATGACTTATCAAAATCGGTTTTTATTGAGGTAAAAGCATCAACGGCAACTACGCAATCATAATTGGAATAGTGTTGATGGTACTCATTAGAATCTAAAAAAACCACTTCTCTAAATTGATTGGACCACAACAAAAGTTGTTGCTTGAATAATTTAGGGTTTTCAATAATTCTAGATTGGATTGTTCTCAAAGGGAATTTTTATTTTTTCAAAATTACAACAAAAAATATTTTGAGCTAAAATTATAATTTCATTTTTTTTGGCACGATTTTTAGACTGCTGAAAATAGGCACAATTACTTCACTAAAAATTAAATTATTATTGATAATAAAACTACTTATATCTTACTAGTTAAATACAATTATCTAAATAATAACTTTAATTTTAATTTCTATGAACAAAACCACCAAATTCGTATGGGCAGTGTTACTTATGGGCACTGTCGTTGCTTGCAAACAAGCAGAAAATGAAAACGCAACCGAAGCGTCTTACGACCAACCAAGTGCTTCTGCTGATTCAACAAGTGTAATTTCTTCTTCAGCTGCTGTTGAGCCGAAGAACAGTAATCGAAAGTTTGTTAGAACCGCCGACATCAAATTCAAAGTCAAAAACGTAGCCAAATCAACAACAATTATTGAAGATGCCACTACCAAATTTGGTGGATTTGTAACCTACACCAACCTTCAAAGC
>JAAFHW010000064.1 GCA_013298525.1 Flavobacteriia bacterium | reverse complement strand
GGATTTTCAATGTATGTTTTTTCTTTGTCTTTTCTGTAGTTGTAGTATAAAGCGCCAAATCCCATTAAAAGAGCGATTCCTATTATTGTAATAGTAACAATCCAAATAGGTTTTAGTTTTTTATTTTTAGTTTCTTGAGTATTTGAGTTTTCCATAGTTTTTGGTTAGTTTCTTATTATTGATGAAATTTTGTCTTCTTTGTATAGATTTTCTAGTTCTTTTTTTGAATAAGTTATTTTCTTGCTGGTGTAATTTTCTGGAATGTTTATTTCATCAACTTCATACGGCAATTCTGCTTGGTAATCGCTTTCTGTGGCATAAATGCTGTCGTTTGAAATGCTATCAATTCTAAAAGTATAATAAAATCCTTTAGCATCTTTTATAGCATAAACATCATTTACAGTTGGATTTTGAACGTATTTTTCTGTTTCATTATTACTTTGAAAATAGTAATAAATTCCATAAGCAATAGCCAAAGCTAATAAAAAACTACCAAAATAAGTCCAAATAGGATTTTTTAAATTATTATTTTCTGTTGCTAATTTTTCGACTACAGCATCATCCAAATCGTTGATGTCGATTATTTCGTTACAATTATTGCATACAACAACAGCTTCTTTTCCAACAGGAAATAATGGAATTAGAGTTATGAAAGTATAATTGGTATTTACAAAATAGTCAAAATTGGCAACTTCTCTACATTTAGGACAAATTGTACCTGAAAAATTTCCTTTTTTTATTTCTGTTGATTTTGTACCTAAAATTAAAAGCATAAGCTTACTTTTTCCAAATTAGTTTTCTCTGTAAAGCTAAACTAATTTCGTTATCTAGCAAATCGCTCATAGGCATATTCGAGTAAGCTGCTTGCTGTGGAAAAATACTTTGTGGCGATAAACCCGGATTGGTATTGATTTCAATAAAATGCGGAACGTCATTCATGATGATAAAATCGGTTCTTGAAAAACCTGACATTCCAAGTGCTTCATATACTTTTTTAGCCGTTTCTTCCACACTATTTTTAATTTCTTCTGATAAATTTGCTGGCGTAACTTCTTCTGATTTGCCTAAATATTTAGCTTCATAATCGAAGAAATCATTTTCAGATAAAATTTCGGTGATTCCCATCACTTTGGTTTCACCTTTGTATTTGATAACACCAACCGAAACTTCCCTTCCTTTTAAGTAGGATTCAATCAAAATATCGTTGTCTTCTGCGAAAGCAAAGGCTAATGCTTTGTCAAAATCTTCTAGCGAATTTACTTTGGAAACACCAAGAGAACTTCCGGATTGATTAGGTTTTACAAAGAATGGCAAACCTAATTCTTGAGCCACTTCGTTTCCATCAATAGCATCTCCTTTTGATAAATAAATAGAATTGGCTTTTGGGATATTAAATTTTGATAAAACCGAAAGTGTATCACGTTTATTAAAAGTCAAACTCGATTGGTAAAATCCGCAACCTGTGTACGGAATTTCTAGTAATTCCCAATACGCTTGCATGTGTCCATCTTCGCCTGGAGTTCCGTGAATGGTATTGGATATTACATCAAATTTGATGGTTTGGTTGTCTTTTGTGAATGAAAAATCAGCTTTGTTTATTGGGTATTTGGTTCCGTCAATTAGGCAATACCAATCGTTCAAAAGGATGTGAACTTCAAATACTTGGTATTTTGATTTGTCTAAATTGTTTAAGATTAATTGACCACTTCTTAAAGATATTACAGATTCGTCCGAATATCCACCCATAACAACGGCTACGTTCATTTGATTTTATTTTAAATACAATACAAATTTAGCACAATTGTTGAAACTAAAAATTATATCTTTGCGATAAATAAATTTTATTTATGAGTTTACGTAAATATCTTACTAGTCGTGTGTTTTTTGCTCAAGGTCTGGCAGCATTAGCGATAATAGCAGTTTTGGCTTATTTGTTTTTTCATTGGATTACTTTTATTACCAATCATGGTGAGGAAATTACGGTTCCCAATTTGGCAAAATTAAATCCAGAACAAGTAGAAGAAAAATTAGACGAATTAGATTTGGATTATCAAATTATTGATACGGTTGATTATCAACCACAATTTCCAAGACTTACAGTGGTACAACAAGAACCAACTGCTGGTTCAAAGGTAAAAGGTGGAAGAACCATTTATATAAAATTAAATGCATCAACTTTTAAAATGGTTGCTGTTCCAGATTTAATAGAAAAGACTTATAGACAAGCAGTTCCAACATTGAAAGCACTTGGATTACAAGAAGGAACTATTCGTTATGTACCTTATATCGGTAAAGATATGGTTCTTGAAATGTGGATTAATGGCGAGAAAATTAAACCAGGAAAGAAAGTATATAAAGCTACCAAAATAGATTTAGTTCTTGGTGATGGGAAAGTAGTTTTTGATGAAACAGAGTTAGATTCAATTACCGAAACTGAAACTCCAATAGATACCATTCCGAATGAACAATAATAGTGACTTACAAGAACCTGAAGAAGAACTTTTTGAGCATTACAGGTTTGACGTTCCTAAAGGTCAAGCATTTTTAAGAATTGACAAGTACTTGATGTTAATGGTTCCGAATGCAACCAGAAACAAGATTCAAAATGCGGCTTCCAATGGCGATATTTATGTAAATGACGTTCCGGTAAAATCTAATTATAAAGTAAAACCACTTGATGTAATTAGAATTTTATTAGCGCATCCGCCATTTGAAAATAGGGTAGATCCTGAAGATATTCCATTAGATATAGTTTATGAAGACGACGCTTTATTAGTGATTAATAAACCGCCAAATTTTGTAGTACATCCAGGTCACGGAAATTACACCGGAACTTTGGTAAATGCATTGGCTTTTCATTTCGAAAATTTGCCTTTAAACAGTTCAGAACGCCCAGGATTGGTGCATCGAATTGATAAAGACACTTCAGGACTTTTGGTTGTTGCCAAGACTGAAGCTGCTATGACGCATTTGGCAAAGCAATTTGAAGACAAAACTTCAGAAAGAGAATACGTTGCGTTGGTTTGGGGAAATGTGAAAGAGGAGGAAGGAACAGTAACAGGAAATATAGCACGTCACGTTAGAGATAGAATGCAAATGGCTGTCTTTGCCGATCCAGAAATAGGAAAGCATGCGGTTACTCATTATAAAGTTTTAGAGCGATTTGGTTATGTTACTTTAGTTTCATGTAAATTAGAAACTGGTCGTACGCATCAGATTCGTGTACACATGAAGCATATTGGCCATACCTTATTTAATGATGAGCGTTATGGTGGAAATCTTATTTTGAAAGGAACCACTTTTACTAAATACAAACAGTTTATAGACAATTGTTTTAAAACATTACCAAGACAAGCACTTCATGCTAAAACACTTGGTTTCATTCATCCAAAGACTGGTGAAATGATGCGATTTGATACAGAAATACCGAAGGATATGGCGGATTGTATTGAAAAATGGAGAAACTATTCCAAATCAAATGCCTCTGAGGAAGAAGAATAAAAAAAAAGACCTTTAGAAATTTCTAAAGGTCTTTTTTTATGGGGTTGAAACTTATTAGTTGATAATAACTTTCTTAGTAACAGATTGATTTCCTGATGTTAATTTTAGGAAATAAAATCCTTGAGGTAAATTTTCCATCGTGAAAGTATTGCTTTCAAATATTGGATTTTTCACTTCATTTATAATTTGTCCGTTAATATTTATAAGTTCGATAGTTTCAATTGAAACAGCACTTGTAATATTGATTTTTTGATCGTTTGAAGGATTTGGATAAACCGTTATGTTTGATAATAATTCAAATGAATCTCTTGAAAGCGCATTTACAGTGGCACATTGAGCACTCCAAATTGAACATACATATTCAGGATGATCGATGTAAGGATTTCTATTTCCTTGATAATTATAGATAGCGTTATTTTGAGCTATTTCTTTTGGAGAAACTGGGTCTTGTAAATGCCATTTAATTAATAACAGAATAAAATTATCATTAAATACTTTATTAATCGAACCATCAAACATGTTTTTTGCTTGACAAGTACTTGCGTTGGCTGCACTATAGAAGTCATCCATTAAGTCTTCATAACGTGTAGCAAAATAGAAGTAAGCTCTCGCTATATCACCTTTGAATTCGTCAATTGGTTCAAAAACAGTTCCTGAATAGTTTGAAAAACCATTTACTGTGTTGGTACCTCTTTTAGAACCATTAGAAGATAGATAAGTCCCAGATGCTACAACACCAAAAGGTAAGTTATTTCTATCGCCATTTACTTTTCCATCAGATGGAACTACGTGAAATGGGTCATTTTTCATTGGATCTACTTGAAAGCTATCGAAGTAAGATTGTGGTACAAGATGCTCTCTATTGTAACAATCTCCTTCCGCACCATAAGAACCACATTGTTGCGATGTACTAGTAAATTCATAAGAATCTAATCCGCTTGGTTTTTCTGAATACATATCCAAAAGACTTCCATTATTCTCATAGTAGTTATCTCTAAAAGCAGATTGCGTGTACAATCCCCAAATTGAACCATAACCTTGATCAACGTGACCTGTTGTAATTCTAGTTTTCAATTGTGTTTTTAGAGCGTAACCACTTCCAGTTGCAGAATTGTAATATCCTGTTGGAATTTGTGCAAAAACGATTGCGTTTACAAATAATAGTAGGTAAAAGTATTTTTTCATTTTCAATTTTATTGTTTTCTTTCTAATAATGCCATATAAAACCCGTCAAAACCTGATTGTGAGGCAAGTATCTTAGAATCTTTTACAAAGGTAAAGCTTTTTCCGATTTCAGTACTTAAGAATTTCTTAATTTGTTCTTGATTTTCAGAAGGTAAAACCGAACAGGTTGCATAAACCAATTTTCCACCTGGTTTTACAATTTTAGAATAGTTTTCTAAAACTTCGGCTTGTACTTTTCTGATGTTATCAATGAACTCAGGTTGTAATTTCCATTTAGCATCAGGGTTTCTTTTTAAAACTCCCAAACCACTACAAGGAGCGTCAATAAGAACTCTATCTGCTTTTTCGTGAAGTTTTTTGATGACCTTTGTAGTATCAATAATTCTGTATTCTATGTTGAAAGCTCCGTTTCTTTTAGCTCTTAATTTTAATTGCTTCAGTTTACTTTCGTACAAATCCATTGCAATCAATTGACCTTTGTTTTCCATTAAGGAAGCCATGTGCAAGGTTTTTCCACCTGCGCCTGCACAAGTATCAACAACTCTCATTCCAGGTTGAACGTCAAGAAAACGAGCTACCAATTGTGATGAAGCATCTTGAACTTCAAACATTCCTTCTTTGAAAGCATCGGTTAGAAAAACATTTGCTCTTTCTGTAAGAACTAAAGCGTCTGGTTGATCTTTTAAGAATTCGGTTTCGATATTCAAATCCATCAAAAGTGCACGAAGTTTTTCTTTTGTAGTTTTTAAAGTATTTACTCTAAGAATAACTTTTGCTTGTTGGTTTTGAGCTGCAATTTCTTTAGTCCAAAGCTCTTCTCCAAGTTCTTGTACACCAATTTCATCCATCCAATCTGGAATAGATTCACGCATTTTTCGGATTTTTGACAATTCATCAAATTTTCCTTTTATTTTTCTTTCAGGAGTTCCTTCCAATTGTCTCCAATCAGGAATTGGATAGCCACGTAAAACAGCCCAAACTGCGAACATTCTCCATAAATCTTCACGATTGTATGGTTCTTTAACATCAGCAATTTCAGAATATAATCTCTTCCAACGAACTACTTCGTAGATGGTTTCGGCAACAAATTTTCTGTCGGAGCTTCCCCAACGTTTGTCTTTTTTTAAAGAACGTGCTACAACTTTATCGGCATATTCACCTTCATTGAAAATAGCGTTCAATGCATCAATAGTTGTGTAAACTAAATTTCTATGTAATCTCATTATTTTTTAATCAGTCTGCAAAGGTATTGCTTTTTTATTGTTTGTCAATTTTATGGCTTTAAATTCTTGATTTTTTTCTACATTTGAAAAGAACAAATCAATCAAATCATGAAAAAGCATTACTATTGTTTTATTTTGCTACTTTTTATTAGTTCTTCACTTTTTGGTCAAGTATATCAAATAGGACATACAACAATAACTTTTGTAGATGCTAGCAGAAATAATAGAAATATTCCAACTGAAATATATTATCCTGCTGATTCTAATGGCGATAATGTTGCTATGACTACTCAAAATACTTTGCAGTTTCCGAGTTTGGTTTTTGGACATGGGTTTGTAATGACCTGGGATGCTTATCAAAATTTTTGGTCTACAGTAGTACCAAATGGTTACATAATGGCATTTCCTAAAACGGAAGGATCTATTTCTCCATCGCATTTAGAATTTGCAAAAGATTTAGCATTTGTAGTCAATCAAATGAATTCACTTGGAAGTCAATCGACCTCTTTGTTTTTCAATAGAGTAAGTTCGTTTAATGCCGTTATGGGTCATAGTATGGGTGGAGGCGCTTCCTTTTTGGCTGTTCCATTAAATTCAAATATTAAGACTTTGGTGAATTTTGCACCAGCTGAGACCAATCCATCAGCTATTGGTGCGGCAACTTCTGTAACCATTCCAACTCTTGTATTTGCAGGAGCTAATGATTGTGTTACTCCACCAAGTACCAATCAGGGACCTATGTACAATGCAGTAACTAGTTTGTGTAAAACCTATATTAGCATTATTGGAGGAAATCATTGTCAAATGGCTCAGAGTAATGCTTTTTGTAATTTTGGTGAAGCAACTTGTTCTCCTAGTGCAACGATAACTCGTGCTGTACAACATGCTAAAATATTTAGTTATCTATTGCCTTGGCTAGATTATCAATTGAAAGGAATTTGTACTCAAGGTACTTTATTTGATACTCAAATTACATCAGATGCTAGTATAACCTATTTAAAAAATTGTATTCAATGTAGTCCCTTAGAACTTGATGAGAACTTTAAATTTGAAAGCAATGAAATCATTGTTTTTCCTAATCCTGCAAATGATTTTCTTGAGATTAAAGGATTTGAATTAAAGGAGTATGAAGTAAAGTTATTGGATGTAAATTCGAAAATAGTTTTTACTAGTAAGTTCACAGAAAAATTGAAAATTGATGTTTCTAAATTTTCATCAGGAGTTTACTATTATGAAATAAATGATTTTTCTAATAAAAAAGAAAAGGGCAAATTCATTAAAAAATAAATTTGCCCTCAGTTCTTATACGTTTAGTTTTCTCGACATTCAATTCTTCTCATTTCTATTTTTTCAGGAGCGTGAAGCACTAATGGGAATTGTTCTACTTTTACAGAACTACTATCCAATCCGAAACCTTTTTCTTCAGATAAACTGAATTTTTTAAGGAAGAAATAAGCACTCATAACCGTATTTTCAAAGAAGGTTAAATCACTATCGTTAGATAAGAATTTTTCTGAAAGTACAAATTTGAAGTCACCAATAATATTGTTTTTATTCAATGATTCATAACGACTTGTGATGTCAACTTCACCACGTTGTACCATATCTTTCAATACTTGTTTGAACATCAAATTAATTTTCGTTGCTTCTCTAAAACCTAGGTAAAAATCAATTCTGTAAATATCATCTTTTACAAGTTCAATTACTTTATATTCTTTTTTATAAGGTTCGCTTAAAATATTTACGTGTACAAACCAATAGATATCAGCTCTTTTAGGTCGTTTTTGTAAAATAGAGTACATTACTTTTTCTTCAATTTCGTCGCTACGCATTGAGTTGGTCATGTAAACTAAATGGGTTGCATATTTAGGAATTGATAAGTCAACACTTAATTCAGCCAATACTTTTTTGTAAGTGTCAATTTTGACAATTTTGGTATAGGTTTTACTAATTTGTTTTGCTAAATACCAAGTTGACATTATCGAAATAAGTATCACAGCAATGATAAGCGTTACAAAACCACCATGCAAAAATTTAGTAACATTAGCATAAAGGAAAGAGAATTCAATGACTAAGTAAAGTGTAATTAAAGGAATGATGTAATACATTTTTACTCTTTTCATTATCAAATAAAAATTAAGTAAAATTGTAGTCATAATCATGGTAAGAACAATAGCTAAACCATAAGCATGTTCCATATTACTTGACTCTTTGAAATATAAAACAATTCCTATACAGCCAACTAATAGTAACCAGTTGATAGATGGAATATACAATTGTCCTTTTTCTTCTGTAGGATATTTGATTTTAGCTTTTGGCCAAAAGTTCAAACGCATGGCTTCATTTATTAATGTAAACGAACCACTAATTAAAGCTTGAGAAGCAATTACAGCAGCTAATGTTGCTATTACAACACCAATAGGTTGGAACCAAGTTTCCATAATTAAATAGAATGGATTCCCATTTTTTCCACCAAGTTCTTGCAATGTTTTTCCTTCGTGAGATATTAAATAAGCACCTTGACCAAAATAGTTTAAAAGCAGCATTATTTTTACAAAAATCCAACTTACACGGATATTTTTTCTTCCGCAATGTCCCATGTCTGAGTATAATGCTTCAGCTCCAGTAGTACATAAGAAAACAGCACCAAGAACAAAGAAACCTTCAGGATGAGCAGATAATAAATGATAAGCGTAGTAAGGGTTGATTGCTTTTAATACATGAAAATTTCCAAATATTTGAATAGTTCCTAAAATACCTAACATCGCAAACCAAACTAACATCATTGGAGCAAAAAACTTTCCTACAAGTTTGGTTCCGTATTGTTGGATGACAAATAAAATTATCAAAATTACAATTACGATTGGAATAGTATTCAACTCAGGTTTGAAGATTTTTAAACCCTCAACAGCAGAAGATACTGAGATTGGTGGCGTAATGATTCCATCTGCCAAAAGCGTACTTCCTCCAATGATTGCAGGAACGATTAACCACTTTATCTTAGTTTTTTTGACTAAAGCATATAAGGCAAAAATTCCTCCTTCACCATGATTGTCAGCACTTAGTGTGATGATTACATATTTTAATGTTGTTTGTAATGTAAGTGTCCAAAAGATACATGAAATTCCACCTAAAACTATGTCACTTGTGATGGCATACTGTCCTAGAATAGCTTTCATTACATAAAGAGGAGATGTTCCAATATCACCAAAAATAATTCCCAATGTTACTAATAAACCAGCTGTAGAAAGTTTGCTATGAATATTTGAATGACCGTGTGAGCTCATAATTTATTTTAAATAAAAGATTGCAAAGTTACTCATTTTAATAAATGGTAATAAAAAAAGCACCGAATATTTTCGATGCTTTATAGTTTAAATTTAAATAAGTTATCTTCTTCCAGAATTTCCGCCTCTTCCTCCAGAATCTCCACCTCTTGAAGAACTACCTGAACTTCTTTCGTTTGAACCTGAACTTCTTGATGGCTCATAAGAATTACCTCTTGATGTTGATGCACTTCTTACTGGTTCGCTAGTATTTCTAACACCACCATAGTTTGAGTTTTCTCTAACAGGTGCAGTAGTTCTAATAGTTTCAGAAGAGTTGTTTCTTACTGTGTTGTCATTACTTCTAACACCACCATAGTTTGAATTTTCTCTTACAGGAGCAGTTGTTCTAATAGTTTCAGAAGAGTTGTTTCTTACTGTATTATTGCTACTTCTTACACCACCTAAGTTTGAATTCTCTCTAACAGGAGTTGTTCTAATAGTTTCAGAAGAATTATTTCTTACTGTATTATTGTTACCTCTTACACCACCTAGGTTTGAATTTTCTCTTACAGGAGCAGTTGTTCTAATAGTTTCAGAAGAATTGTTTCTTACTGTATTATTGTTACCTCTTACGCCGCCTAAGTTTGAATTCTCTCTTGTATTTCCATTATTTCTTGTGTTGTTGAATGCAACATCTCTTACAGTTCTAGTTCGGTCTAATTCATATCTATTAGTATATCCAGAGTTTCTATGGCTAAAGGCACGATTTGGATATTGTCTTTCGCAGTAGTTAGCTCTTCTTCCATAGTAATTGTTGTAAGCAACATGACATCTTCTATAATTTACATAATTGTAGTGATGACTAAAGTTTATCCATAAACCAATGTTGTGACGGTATCTGAATATAGGATATGGATTCCAAAATGTGTAATAACTTGGATAATAACCCCAATACCAACTTGAACAATAAGGACGATAGCTTGATATCCAAAAGTGATTGTATATTACTGGCACATGAACGTAAACTGGCTCATAAATGTAGTTACTTCCATACATGTAAACATCACCAACTACTTGAACTTGAACACGATTATCTGAATCCTTTTCAACTTCTACGGTACAAACATCTTGAAATTGATCACGACCTAAAACAGATTGCACTACAATTAAATGGGTTCTTCCTTCTACAGATTCAATTACACGCAAATAATCAACTTGATTATCATTGTTTAAATCCAAATTAGAGATTTGTGTTTTAGGATCATTCAATCGGTTTTCAAAATCTTCTAAATCTCTTGAATCTCCAAATATAGAAGCAATGGCTCTAAGGTCTAGATTATCACTGATTTCAGAACTTGTTGCATTTACAGTAGTTCTGTCTTGAGCAAATGAAGTTGCAAAAAGCAAAGTCATTAATGACGAAAGTAATATTTTAGTCTTCATAATATAATGTATTAATGGTTCATAATAGTATTTGAATCCAATAATCCAATTTCTGTGCCAAGAATAATTATTCACAAATCATTAACACAAAATTAAGTTGTATTTTAGCACTGTAATAAAACTATAAATATGAATAGAATCGCAATTTTACTACTAGTTCAGGTTTATTTTATTTCCTGCAAACCAATTCAAGTTTCTGATGAAACATTTTTTAAAAGTGTGAAAATTGATACTATTTTGAAGGATAAAATCAGTATTCGACCTATTACAGTTTCTTCTAATAAAGTTTGGTATGCAGCCGACAAAAATAGAGTAGGGTATGTTAGTTTGATAGACGCCAATAAAATGGAACGCAAAATCAATAAAGATTCGCTTAAATTAGAATTTAGAAGTATTGCTCAAACTTCGGATGCTATTTTTGTTTTAAATGTTGGAAATCCAGCTTTGTTATATAAATTTTCTAAAGATTTGAATAAGAAAACTTTAGTTTATGAAGAAAAACACGAAAAAGTATTTTATGATAGTATGCAGTTTTGGAATGATAAAGAAGGAATTGCTATCGGTGATCCAATTGAAAATTGTTTTTGTGTAATTGTTACTCGTGACGGAGGAACTACTTGGAATAAAATTACTTGCGATAATTTACCTAAAATGGAGGATGGAGAAGCGGCTTTTGCAGCTAGCAATACAAATATCATAATAAAAGGAAACAATACTTGGTTGGTCTCTGGAGGAAAAAAGACAAGAGTTTTTTATTCTCCTGATAAAGGAATAACTTGGAAAGTTTATGAAACTCCAATTGTTCAAGGTGAAGCGATGACCGGAATATTCACTGCCGATTTTTACAACGACAAAATCGGATTCGTTGCAGGTGGAAACTATGAAAAACCTAATCAAAATTTTCAAAATAAAGCACTAACAATTGATGGTGGAAAAACATGGAAATTAGTCGGAGAAAACACAGGTTTTGGTTATGCTTCGTGTGTACAGTTTGTTCCCAATAGTAATGGTAAAGAATTGGTAGCTGTTGGTGCAAATGGTTTGTTTTATTCTCACGATAGTGGAAATTCTTGGACTCAATTTAGTAAAGATGCTACATTTTACACCATAAGATTCATAAATGAAACCACAGCAATAGCCGCTGGAAAAGATAAAATTGTCAAATTAGTATTCAGTGCTCAGTAATCAGTTTGCAGCATAAAAAAAGGCGATTTTTATGTAAAAATCGCCTTTTTAATTTCAATATTTTAATTTTGAACACTGAACACTGAACACTGAACACTGAACACTGAACACTGAACACTGAACACTGAACACTGAACACTATCTTCTAACTTTCTTATCACGATATTGTTGAAGTAATTTTTTGCTAAACTCTTCTTCAGCTTTTTTCAATTTTAAAATCTTTGTTGCAGGTAGTACACTTTTCAAATTAGTGATGAATTTCTTTTTTAATTGGTGCAATTCTTCTTCAGTGCTTTCCATTTGATTTAATAAAGTAGTAGCATCTTTTTCTGATAATTTATCAATGGAATTATCCGCTCTGTCCATGTAAACTTTTAGTTTTTGCTTTCTGATTTCATGTTGTTTGTCCTCAAAAGCATTGTAAAGAGGCCAAAATTTAGCCGATTCCTCTGGAGTTAAATCCAATTCATTAGTTATAAAAGCTACTTTTAAGGATTTTACTTGTTCCTTTTTCTCTTTTAGTCGACTACCTGGTTGTGCAAAAGTTGAAATAGAAAGTAGTAATAGTAGTAAAGTAATTAATTTATATTTTTTCATTTTAGTTTTGTTTTAGTTTGTAATGTAATCTTCAATTTGTGAATTGTTAAGAAGCGCTTCCTCTAAGGCTTCATTTTCAATTTTATTGTCTATTTTAATGTTTTCTATATCTTCTGTATCCAATAAGTTTACAATGTCATCATCAGACAAAGTAGAGTGTTGCGTTAAATAGTTTTCAATTTCATTGGAAGCCATTTCATCGCTATTGTTTTGTAATTGATTCGCTATTGGAATACTTAATGCCAAAACAATTATTGCTGCTGCAGCGTAAAATATTCGGCTGTATTTTGCATAAAACGAAATTACCTTTGGTTCTTCAGAAGGTAACTGATGTAGCACTTTCTCTGAAAAAGTTTCAAAGTAATCCTCCGGAATCTTGAATCCGGAGGTTATTTTTTCGTTTGTATCTAATTTAAAATTATTCATATCTATAAGACAAGTATTGTTTAAAAAGGTTTAATTAGAGTTCATATATTCTTCAATTTTCTTCACTGCATGATGGTAAGAAGCTTTTAATGCTCCAACCGAAGTGCCTAAAATTTCCGACATGTTTTCATATTTAATTTCTTCAAAATACTTCATTTTGAAAACTAATTGCTGTTTTTCGGGCAAAAGTAAAATAGCTTTCTGAAGTTTTATTTGAATATCGTTACCATCAAAATAAGAATCGGATTGCAAATTTTCTACAATTTTAGTTTGCATAGCTTCACTTGTAGTTCCGTTGCGTTTGGCTTTGTTATTAATAAAAGTTATGGCTTCATTAGTTGCAATTCTATACATCCAAGAAAAGAGTTTACTATCTCCTTTAAAGTTTTTAAGATGCTGAAATACTTTGATAAAGGTGTTTTGTAAAACATCATCGGTATCATCGTGATTGAGAACAATATTTCTGATATGATTATACAATGGTTTCTGATAATCGCGCAAGAGTTTTTGAAACGCGACATTTTGCGTTTTAGGATTTAACAATTCTTGTATGAAATCTTTTTCTTCTTGCAATTCAGAAAATTTATCTTTTGTTCAGCTAATATACCAATTAGAATAAAGATAATTGAAAAGGTTTAATCAGAAACTTTTAAAATCTTTTTTTAAGAATTTATGGAGTAGTAGTTTCGGTAGGTGCAACAACAGGTACAACGGTTGTTGAGTCGGTTGGTTTTCTATAAACAGGTCGAGGAGCGGCTTTTGGATAAACAGGAACATAAACCTCAGTTACCCATTTAGATGGACTTTTAATATCATCCATATTTTTAGAATAAACCTCAATAATTTGTTGCGAAGTATTTCTAACTAAGTTGTTTTTCGCAATATGTTGATAAGCTTTGTTCCAAGTTTGCTGTGTGTGGGAATAGTCACCAACAAGTGTTGTTTTCAATGCTGTGTAAGGTTTAAGTTCACCAGATTCCATGTCACTTCCTTCAGAAATATGAATAGAATCTCTTATGGGCATACAAACAGAAAATCCAACTAAATCGTTTGTTCTATCATATTTGTGATAAATAATGAAAGGTTTGCCATTCATTACTAAACTGTTTTTTTCAAAGAAACGTCTCATTCTTGGCAACATAATTTTGACGTTGCGTGTAACATCTTTTTCTTTACAAACTTTAAACTGTTTTAAGTAAAAGCCTCCTTGTCGATTGACAATTCCGTTAACTTTTATATTGAAGGTGTTGATTTCGTAATCAAGAGTCTTGTTTAAATTTTCTAAACTTTTTTCGTTAGTATCTCCAACAACACTATTAATTCCGCCTTGAAAAAAGGCCAATACTTTTGATTTAAAATCTAAAGTACCTTTACTTCTCCAAGTTACTTTAGTGCCACCAATCGTATCTTTAAATTTCCAAAAAATTTCTGAATTTTCTCCATTTGAAACCATTTTTTGATAAATGCTTTCGTTGTCTTTTACAAAAAAAGTTTTCAGGTTTCCATTGCCATCATCGCCTGTCCAAGAGCACGAAGCTCCTTTTCCAGAAGTAAGTTCAGGGTAAGTAAATTTTATGGATTCATCTTCTAGAATCCAGGAACCAAAGGTTTCCCAATTTCTATAATCGTTGATGTAATTAAAAACTGTTGCTTTAGGATTCTTGATTACTTTACTTCGAGTTACATCATAATTTGCTTGCTGAGTTGAAACAAAAACAGTTAGTCCTACGAGTATTAGGAATAATAATAAAAAGATGTATTTAAGTATTCTCATTAGAGGTTAAGAATTCGCGACGTAAATGTAAGAAATTAATTTTATTATTAAACAATTCTAAATGTAGAAGTTATTTTACAATTGAATTCGTAATTAATATTTCTTTTAGGCGCTAATTTTTAATGCTTTAAGAAAATTTTGATTAAAAAAAGAAGCAAGATAAAACCAAAGAAACCCAATAGTATTTTGTAATTTCCTTTATAAAATTTGTTGTGTAATGCTTTATCTTTTCCGTAAGCATAAATCATTGCTATGATAAAAGCAACTAAAAATAGACCAGCAAATACCCATTGACCAGTTGTAAACATATTCTCTAATTTTTCAACAAATTTAGGCAATTGAAATCATAATTTGTATTTTGGCTTCATAAATTAATTACAAATAAAATGCAAGACAAACTTAATGCAGTAAAAGAGTTTCACACTGCTTTCAAAATCGGATATAGTGAAAATATGAAAGCTAGTTTGGGTGAAAGTAAAAACCTACTTCGCTTTAATTTAATGAAAGAAGAAAATGAAGAATACCTTGAAGCAGCTCAAAATGACGATATTGTAGAAATTGCTGATGCTCTTGGTGATATGCTTTACATTTTATGTGGAACCATTATAGAACACGGATTACAACACAAAATAGAAGAAGTATTTGAAGAAATCCAAAGAAGTAATATGAGTAAACTAGGTGAGGACGGAAAGCCAATTTACAGAGAAGACGGAAAAGTAATGAAAGGACCTAATTATTTCAAGCCAAATTTTGAGGATATTTTGAAGTAGTTGTCGGTTGTCGGTTGTCTGTTGTCAGTTGGGAATTCGATACTTACAACATCTTCTGAACAAAAACACTGTGCAACCAGCGGTCAAATTTGAATCCAGAATCTTTTATGGTTCCTGCAATTTCAAATCCAAATTTTTTATGAAATTCAATACTGCTTTGGTTTTCGGCATCAATAACGCCAATCATTGTATGCAGATTTTGAGCTTTTGCTAAATCAATTAAGTTTTGTAAAATCAATTTTCCAATACCTTTTCCAACGTGATTAGGATGCGCATAAACCGAATGTTCTACTGTAAATTTATAAGCTTCACGAAATCGGAATTCACTGTAATAACCAAATCCAACTACAATTTCATTTTCGGTAGCCACAATTATTGGAAATCCTTTTTTTAGTTTGTCATCAAAAATCGCAATCTGATTTTCTAAAGTTCTTGGCTCGTAAT
>JAAFHW010000063.1 GCA_013298525.1 Flavobacteriia bacterium | reverse complement strand
CAGAAAGTTTAGCTTACCGAATTATTAGTCCGAAGAAAAGGAAAAAATTTGGTTATGTCTTGTTATTCTTGGTTGCATCGGCTTTATTTGGATTTCTTTGTTTTGTAGTTTTAATGAATACACCCTATTTTGAAACACCAAAAGATAAGATTCAAGCCAGAGAAATTGAAAATTTGAAGTTGAGTTACGCTCTTTTGAATAAGAAAATTGAAGATATCGATCAAGTAGCTTCCGATTTGGAAGAACGTGATAATAATTTATATCGTGTTTATTTTAACTCTTCGCCCATTTCAAACGAAAAACGAAGAGGAATTATCGACAGAAAAAGATATAAAGAATTAGAAGGTTTTAATAATTCTGAGTTAGTTATTAATACATCCGAGAAAGTTGATGCGATTTCAAAAGCATTGGCAGTTCAATCAAAATCATTGGACGAAATTTTAAAAATGGCAAAAGCAAAAGACAAGTTATTGAGTGCCGTTCCTGCAATTCAACCAGTAAAAAATGAGGATTTGAAGCACATGGCATCTGGATTTGGATACAGAACTGATCCATTTACAAAAGCAAGAAAAATGCATGAAGGAATGGATTTCACTGCCAAAACCGGAACTCCAATTTATGCTACTGGCGATGGCGTTGTAAAAAGTGCAGATAATTCACTTTCAGGTTATGGAAATCATATTGAGATTAATCATGGTTTTGGCTATTTAACATTGTATGGACATTTAAGCAAGTACAAAGTAAGACCAGGACAACGAGTAAAACGCGGTGACATAATAGGATATGTAGGAAGCACAGGAAGAAGTCAGGCGCCACATCTACATTATGAAGTTCACAAAGACGGAAAAGTAACAAATCCGATTAATTTTTATTACGGAAATATTTCGGCAGCAGAATACGTAGCGATTTCAAAAATTGCTAATCAAGAGAATCAATCTTTAGACTAGTGTTCAGTATTCAAAATTAAATAAATAGAAAAAAATGCACATAGAATTATCAAAAGACAAATTATATTTTAGTATTGGTGAAATTGCCGAAGCTTTTGATGTAAACGCATCACTTATAAGGTTTTGGGATAAAGAATTTGACATTCTTAAACCAAAGAAAAATGCCAAAGGAAATAGAATGTTCACACAAGAAGATGTGAAGAATTTGCAACTAATTTATCATTTAGTAAAAGAACGTGGATTTACTTTGGAAGGAGCAAAAACGCATTTGAAAGAAGGTCAGAAAAAAACCTTAGACAAATTTGATATCATTTCAAAGCTTGAAGGAATTAAAGCGGAGTTGACAAACATAAAGAACAATTTGTAAAATGAATAAAAATACAGCTCCATATAGTTATCTAGTATCCTTTATATTTTCAGTAATAGGTGCATTAATGAAAATTCAACATTATCCTTTTTCAGAAGTTTTTCTATCGTTAGGAATAATAGCTCTAATTATATTTATCATAGCAGCTATTATAGAAGTTAGTCGTTCTAGAAAAATTTCGGATTCAGAAAAATTTATGTGGAAGGTTGGTTTTATAGTATTTGGAGCCATTTCTGGATTAGTATACTTGGTTTCCGCAAGAAAACGAATCGTATAAATTGGCATGTAAATTGCAAATAAAAATAAACTTAAAAAACAATAAATAAACTTTAAACAATTAGAAATTATGAGAAAATTTTTGCCTTGGATAATTTTAGCAGCTGTAGTATTAATAGGATATAGCTACTTCAAAGGAATCAATAACACAGCAGTTACTCTTGAACAAGATGTAAAAGAAAGCTGGGGTAATGTACAAACAGCTTATCAAAGAAGAAATGACCTTATTGGAAATTTAGTAAAAACCGTTCAAGGTGCTGCAGAATATGAAAAAGGAACTTTAACAGCAGTTATTGAAGCACGTGCAAAAGCAACTTCTATGACAATTGATCCTACTAATATAACTCCTGAGCAATTAGCACAATTTAACCAAGTTCAAGGTGGAATGAGCAGTGCTTTATCAAGATTATTGGTAACTGTAGAACAATATCCAAGTTTGAAAGCTAATGAGAACTTCTTGAAATTGCAGGATGAGTTGGCAAGTACAGAAAATCAAATTTTGACTGCAAGAACTCGTTACAATGAAGCAATCAAACCATACAATAATCACGTAAAAGTATTCCCAAATAGTATTTTTGCAGGTTGGTTTGGATTTAAAGAAAAACCATTCTTCGAAGCTGTTGCTGGTGCTGATAAAGCTCCAGACGTAGAATTTAATTTTGATAAAAAAGAAGATAAAAAATAATGTCAAAAGTAGAAGATTTTTTAACTAAAGCCGAAGAGGAAGAAGTAGTTGAAGCTATTCGTTTGGCTGAAAAAAATACTTCAGGTGAACTTCGTGTGCATATAGAAAAAGAAACATCCATGGCTCCTATTGACAGAGCTGTGGAGGTTTTTAATCTTCTTAAAATGGAAAACACCAAAGACCGAAATGGTGTCATTATTTATGTGGCTGTAAAAAGTAAACAATTTGCAATTTATGGTGACAAAGGTATTAATGAAAAAGTTGCTGATGATTTTTGGAATTGTACCAAAGACATCATGCTAAACCATTTTAAAAACGGCAACAACAAACAAGCATTGGTTGATGGAATTAACAATGCAGGCGAACAACTAAAAAAACATTTTCCTTTTCTGGATAATGATACTGACGAACTTTCTAACGAAATATCAAAAGGATGATACAACTAGTATTTAGAATCGTAAAATTCTTGTTGATTGCTTCATTATTGTTGTTACATCAGCTTGGTTTTGGGCAATTTACAATTCCGCCTAAACCCGATTTTCAAACTTCTGTCTATGATTATGCAAAACTTCTAAATGCTAACGAAAAAGCAGCTTTAGAAGATAAATTAGTCAAATATTCAGATTCTACAACAACTCAAATTGTTGTAATTACAATAGAAGATTTGAAAGGTGAAGCTGTTGGAGTATTAGCAACTAATTGGGCTCATAAATGGGGAATTGGTCAAGCAGACAAAGATAATGGTGTCATTATTTTAGTTGCTAAAAATGACAGAAAAATGAGCATTAGACCAGGATATGGTGTTGAAGATAGATTAGTAGCAGGAATTTGTGGTGAAATTAATAGAAATGTTATAACACCTGAATTTAAAGCAGGTAGCTATTATAACGGATTAGATAAAGGTGCTGATGCTATTTTTAAAGTTTTAACAGGAAAATATAAAGGAACTCGCATTGAAGATTCTAATGATAATAATATTTTTCCAATACTTCTTTTCATAGTTATTTTCGTTGTAATAATGATTTTAGCCTCCAAAAATAAAGGCGGTGGAAATTCAGGAAATTCATCTGGAGGACCAAGTTTACTAGATATTATCATATTAAGCAATATGGGAAGGAGTTCTGGTGGCGGAAGTTTTGGTGGCGGATTTGGAGGATCATCTGGCGGAGGCGGAGGTTTCGGTGGAGGTTTCGGCGGTGGAGGTTTCTCTGGAGGAGGTGCTGATGGTAGTTGGTAACCAAGAATTTAAAAAATCATTTTAAATAAAAAAGGCTTTCTAAATTTAGAAAGCCTTTTTTATTTAAAACCACATCATTCCGCCTGATTTCTTTTCTTTTCCAGCGAATTTTTCTAGTTTGTAGGTTAATGAAAACATTACGTAACGTCTTAGCACTACGTTTTCTTCATCTCTAATTGACGTTGCAGTGATGCTTCTTGTTGCATTTTGATTTTGATTCAACATATCATACACTTTTACTTTTGCCATCAATTTCTTTTGATAAAAGCTATAAGACAAACTAGTATTCCATAAGTAGAAATCTTTCTTGAATCCGCTTGCTATGTTTGAGTTGTAGGTGTATCCAAAGTCGTTACCGAAAGTCCAATTTTTTGGCCAAAAACTCGTCACTTGTAAGTTCAATCGGTGAGTAAAATTGGATGCCGATTCAATCACATAATTTGAGAAATTAGTTTTGTTAAAGGAATAATTGTAAGATGGATTAATCGTTAACAGTTCACCATATTCATATGTAAAATTAACTCTTGGATTAAACGTATAGGTTTTTGCACTAAACAATTCTCCATCGGTAAATCCTTTTGACAAACCAAAATTGTTATTTGCTCTAAGTTCAAATCTATATTTGTATCCGTCTTTTTTGATGGATTTATTCCAATATAATCCAAACCAAGAATTATATGTACCAGATACATTTTCGTAAGAAGTTGTTCTTTTTCTATTGGCATCAAATGTTGTTGAGGAAACGATTTGATTATCGTAAAAATTTCCTCCTGTATAAACTCCATATCCAGAACGTGTTGCGTAATCGAAATCTCTATAAGAAAAATAGATACCATGATTTTGATTCAAATCTAAATTTGGATTACCAATTATAGTATTCAATGGATTGGCTAAATCTTCAACTGGTAAAATTTGTCTTGCAGTTGGAAGCGTGTAAGAGTAATTGTAGTTAATCCATAAGTTTTTACTTTTTGAAAAACGATAACTAGCATAAGTGTTTATATAGGGTAAAACAAATTCTTTTTCTAAACTGGTTTTTACATTTAAATATTCTGAATCATTATCAAAATTGATTAAAGTTGTTCCAACATTCAAATTGAAATTCATTTTTTTGCTATTGTAGGCTAAACCTGTGTTTGGGGTAATTGTTCGTTCTAACGAATTGAAAACATTAGATAATTCATCATTTGCAATCGAATAAGTTTCATTTGTTGCATCAAAATCAAAAGAATTTCTTCTATCTCTGTTTTTATCAATTTTATACTCTACACCCAATTTTACCTGAAGTGAATCTGTAATTGGCTGATAATACTCCACTTCTGCCCTATAATTTGAGCTTATGTTTTTAGAATTATTGGTCTGATTCCTGACATCATCTGGATCGGCTCCTTGATAAAAAATAGTTGTTGATCTAACAATTTCATCTTCTTTTGTGTTAGAATTTTCGTTTTCAAAAACAAAACTTAGACTCTTCCCTTTTCTTTTAAAAGATTTGGTAAAAGACAAAGTATTATTGAACGAGTCATTATTGTTTTCATAGAAATTATTTGAACTACTTTCGTTTAAAAGAGCATTAGCCGCATCAAATGAAGATTGAGAAGCAACATTTCTATTTTTATTATTCGACTTTGTGAAATTTGGTTCTAATGATATTGTTGTTAATGAATCTATTTTAAATTCAAATAATGAAGTTACATTATGAACGTATCTGTCTTCGTTTGTATTTGAATTTGAATTTGTTGAGAAATTTCCTGAGGGAAGAAAGTTAGTCAAACTTGTTCTATTGGTGTTTTTAGAATTTGCTCCAGAATAAAAATAACTCAAAGAAGTTTCTGCATCTTTAAACCATTCATCAGAATAATTCAATCCAACTAAATTAGACTGTGTAATTCCTTTGTTTCCTCCAAAACTTCTTCCGTTTATTCCAAACGAACCGTTGTCACCAATCCAGACACTTCTGCTTCTTCCGCCTCCCATATTATCAAAAACTTCATCCATTGAGAATCCAGTTGCATTGATATTATTGGATGATGCTAAGACACTAATTTTTCGTTTATTTTTAAAATAATTTACTAAAGTACTAGATTCATATCGCTTATCAGAACCTCGTCCGCCCATGAATTTACCAAAAAATCCTTTATTTTTATTTTCGTCAATGGTTAGATTTATGCTGGCTGTATTGGCACTTGCTGCAGCACCTGTTTGCTCTTCTTTTTTAGTTTTAGTGTCAGAAACTTGAACTTTATTTATAATATCTGAAGGCAAATTTTGAAGTGCAATTTTTCCGTCTTTATCAAAAAATGGTTTTCCGTTGACAAGTATTTGATTTACTTCTTTTCCGTTAACCGTTATTTTTCCATCAGCGTCAATTTCTACGCCTGGTAATTGCTTTAATAAAGTTTCAACATTAGCATCTGGACGAACTTTAAATGAAGAAGCATTAAACTCTAAAGTATCTTTTTTAATTCTAATTGGAGGAGTTTCTTTCTTGATGATGACTTCATCTAGATTATTTATGGCAACTTTTAATGCTAAAGTTCCAAAATCTTTGTCAGCAGACACATTCTCTAAAGGTATTTTGTATTCATCATAAGTTACAAATGACACTTTTAAATAAACTGGTTTGTCAATTTTCTTCAATTTGAAATCAAATTTTCCAAATTTATCTGTAATCGTATAATCAATCACTGTAGAATCTTTAGCTGATGACAAATAAACTGTTGCAGATTCTATTGGTAATTTGGTTACTTCATCAATTACTTTTCCTTTTAGATTAAAGGTGTTTTGACCATAAGTAAAGGAGCAGAATACAATTGCAAGAATGGTGTATAACGTTCTAGGCATAAAATTTATTGGTTAGTTTTCTAAATAACTGCGAAATAAAGACTTTAGTATTTAAAGAAATAATTTCTTACAAAACTTTAACATAAGTAAATAAAAAAACGTCCAATTTCTTGGACGTTTCTGATTGTTATTTCTTCTTTTTAGTTGTCTTTTTTACAACTTTCTTCTTGGTAGTTACAGGAGCTTTAGTTTCGGGTATTATAGGGTCCGCTCCTCATTTCAACAATTTCATAGACTCTAAAGCATAATTATTTGTTGGATCTAAAGCTAAAGTTTTGCTAAAAAACTCTTTTGCTTTTACTTTATCAGTATTAGCATAGTGTGCTCCAATACTGTTATAAGATTCTGTAACTTTCGCTTTATTTTTAGCTATTTCTTCGTCTCCTTTAGGTAATACGATATCTAAATATTTTTGATAAGTAGCTGCCATCACATCATCTTTATCCAATGAACTATTAATTCTTGCTTTGTATAAATAAGCCTCTTGATAAGTTGGTGATGCTGTAATTACATTATCCATAGCTTTATCAGCTTTATCTAAACTTACAAGGTCAATAGTTTTAGCATCTTTACCTCTATTAATTGTAAAAACAGAAAGACCATAATAAACATTATCTTCAAGATAGTTTTTAGACGTTGGGTTAGAAATTGCTGCTTCAAAAATAGCTGAAGAAACATCATACACCTTTTGTCCAAAATATTTCTTACCAATTTCGTTCAAACCATTTGCTAAAACTGGCTCCATATTAAGAGCTTTCTGAATCTCAGCGGCTCCATTTTTTAACATTGTTGCGTCAACTGTTTTCCCATCTGCGCCAATTGATTTTTTTACAAGAGCTAATCCTAAGTAATAGTAATCACCAGGAATTACTTTAGTTCCTTTTGCAATAAATTCATTAAGTGCTGTAATAGCTGCTTCTGTATTTCCATTTTCATAAGCAGAATAACCTAAATAACGTAGAATTCTTGGATTAACTTTATCCAATTTTTTCATTTCATTTGCTTCTGCTTCTAGAGCTACATAATCTCTTGCTAAGATTAAGAAGTCTGCATGACGCATACGAGATGTTAATGAATAATCTGTTAATTTCATGTACTCATTATAGCTATCTAATGCTTTTTTGATGTTTTCTGTGTAAGTAGAAGGTTTATTGTTAGCCCACAAATAGTAGGTTTCTGCCAATTCTCTGTAAACAGGTCCATAACTTTTGTTGATTGCAATAACTTCATCATACGCTTTAATTGCTTCACCGTAAGCTTTAGCTCCTTTCAACAAAACACCTAATTGCATTTTAGCTCTAATCAAAGAACTATCTGATTGGTATGCGTTTCTGTAGGCTGCATATGCTTCATTTTGATTTTTCTCACCATAATAAGCATCACCCAACGCTAATTGAATGTAGGCATTAGTTGGATTTGCAACTTTAGCTTTTTCCAAAACAGCAATGGCACTTTTATAGTCAGGTTTGTCAGAATTCATATAAGCTTTCGCTATATATATGTACTCTTCAACATCTTTCTTTTTAAGGTCTTTGGTTACAACATCAAATTTAGATTTTGCAGCAGCTGCATTACCAGCATTCAATTCTAATTGACCAAGACCAATATTGTTTATTTTACCTTCTTCAGAAGACAATCCTCTATCAAAAGATATTCTTGCTGAATCCTCTATGTTTTGAGTTAGGTATATATTTCCTAAAAGAAATGATGCTCTACCATTACTTTTTGCCTGAATAATACTCTTTAATAATGACTTAGCTTTTTCATACTGTTCAGCATCAATCGCTTTTCTAGCTTGATCTAAGTCTTGTGCTTGGCTCACTGCGGCTGAAGCTAACAAAGCAATACTGAAAATTTTAAATTTGCTCATCTTATTGTAATTTATTTCTTGTTTTCTATTTGATTTCTAATTCTAATGTTTCGGCTTGGTTCTCTCATTGGAGAAAGTCCCGATTGTGTAATTATTCTTTGTCCTATCTCTCCGGCTATGAATGAAGCAAAGCCCATTCCTAATCCTTCATATCCTTGACAATTGATAATATACAAAACACGTGCCAAAGGGTATGCTCTACTTCCTATGTTCTCTTGTGATGGGTAAACATACTTATTATCAGCAGTTTTCACACTTAAAATTTTTACACTATTTACATATTTTTGCATTGCTGCTTTTGGTTGTGTCAACCAGTTTATTCCAACTACACCAATCATTCCATCATTTTCAGAAACGTGTTTTATTACTTCATCATTTGTTTTGAATGAAAAAACACCTTCACTTGGCAGTGATTCTATCTTTGCTAATCTGCATAAATAGCTAACTGTACTTGAATTAGGGTTGTCAAAGACTAATCCTTTTATGCTATTTTTAGTTCCTTTTAAATAATCGATTACTTCTTTTAAATCAATTAAAGTATCGTTTGATTTTGTATTCTTTATAAATGTTATGGCATCTATTGCAAATGCTGTTGTTCTAGGTTTAATTTTTTTCTGATTAAAAATAGCTGCTTCCTCCTTATTTAATTCTCTAGAAAGTACGATAATTCCTGATTTTTCATTTGTAAAATCAATAACGCTTTCTTTTTCAGACTTAGGAAGTAAAGTTATTTTTGCATCATATTGTGTTTCAAAAATAGTTACTTGATCTTCAACAATAGGCATTAAAGTTTCATCTACTAAAATTGTAGTTTTACCTTCAATGATTGTATCAGACTTAGGATCATTTTTATCTTTTTTCACACATGATATTACAATTCCTAAAATAAGAATTGGAACTAAAATCAAAAATAAAATCTTTTTATTCTTCATCATTGTTAGTATTAAAATATCTATAGAATCTGAAAAAACCGTAAACCATTAATAATATTCCAAGAGCTATTCTATATTGTGGTTGCAATCGTATTGGAAAACTAGTCCAAAAAATTAGCACAATACCAAATGTTAAATAAATCAAAAAAAACAAAAATCCTATAAATAGAAGAAATCGCTCGTTAAGCGATTTCTTCTTATAGTTTGAAATTAATTTCTTAATCATTACTATTCTTCTTGAGGAGCTGTAAGCGTAATTGGCAATTGGTAAGAACATCTTACTTTTTTTCCATTTTGCTCAGCTGGCGTCCATTTTGGAGATTTTCTCAATACTCTTTCTGCTTCTTTTCCAGTTCCGTGACCAATATCTCTTAAAATTTTGATATCTGTTAAAGAACCATCTTTTTCAACAACGAATTGTATGAAAACTTTTCCACCTGGACTTTCAGAAGGAACATTATAGTTGTTTTCGATAAATTTATAAAATTTAGCCATACCACCTGGAAACTCAGGTTTTACTTCGATACCAGCCGAATTATAAATAGTATTATCTTCTTCAACTACTGCAGGTCCTTTTGGCCCATCACCTGGAGGTGTCAAAACTAAATCGGCATTTGGATCACCTTTGAGGTCTTCTTTACCAAGATTTTTGTCTTTAATATCCTCTACTTTTGGTGGCTCTTCAGTTACCTCATTTGTTTTTGCCACTACTGGCTTAACAAATTTCACTTGATCCACTTTAGGTGGAGGCGGTGGAGGAGGCGGAAGATTTTCTTTAGGTTTTTCTTCTTTTGGTGGTAATTTTACTGTTGTAATTTTCTCATTTAATGACAAATCATCATCAGAAGAATCTGGGATTAAATTTATCAATAATGGAGTTGCCACTGCAAAAGAGAAAATAACCGCACCAATTATTAAAGCACGAACATTGGTCTTAGTATTGTCTTTACGCAATTCATAAGCACCATAACTTTTGTTACGCCCTTCAAAAACGATGTCTAGCCATTTATTATTTAATAGGTCTAACTTCATTTTGTTTCTTTTTATTGTTAGTACTTATTTAGCACCTTTATTAAGTTCTTCAGCTAATTTTTTCTCTGGATCAGAAAAATCATTAACAATTGCATAAGTAGGCACTTTACATATTGCCATTTCATCTAGGATATCAACTAAGTTTTTGTAAGTTGATTTTTTAGTAGGTTTGATAATTACAATCATCCCTTTATCCTTATCTCCAGTCACTTCTGGAATAGATTTAACTCTAGGAAGTAAAACAGTTCTAATTCCCTCTTTACCGTAACCAATGTTTTGCGGTTTTCCATTAGCTTCAGGAGCTTCTAAAAGACCATGAAACCATTTGATTTGATCATTATCACCAAGAATAACAGTAACTGTTCTTCTTTGATCGGTTTTAACAATATCCTCTGGTTCATTCTCAGTATTTTTATCAGGCAAACCTAAATCCATTGCTTTAGGTTTTGATAACGATGTCGTTAACATAAAGAACGTAATTAATAAGAACGCCAAATCCACCATTGCTGTTAAGTCAACTTTAGAATTTTGCTTTTTACTTCTTACTTTTCCGCCTTTGCCACCGCCACCGTCGCCGGTATTTAATTCAGCCATTTTGTACTATATTTTTTGAATTAATAATTTTTACCTCTTGCACCAGTAACTAAATTGAAGCTATTGATTTTTTGGTCCTGTAAAATATCCATAATCTTTTTAATGTTTGGATATTCTTGTTTAGCATCACCTCTAATGGCGAAGTCGAGATCTTTTTCTTTACCTAATTCAATATTTGCTTGACGTGCAGTATAAATCCAATCTTTTAATTGATTGTCTAAAGAATCCATTGGGATTCCTGGTTGTAAACCAGCTTTGTTTCTTTCTGCACCTTTCATAGCAATAATTTGTTTAAGTGCTTGTATTGGCACACCAAACTCATCGATTAGAGCAAATTGAGCAGATTCTTCTGGCGTGAATTTCACTCCATATTTATTGCCCATTAACTCAAGTGTTTTTTCACGAACATCTCTGTCCTTCATTCCAAAAAACACTTTATCTTTTCCTTCACTTTTACCAACAGTCAACGTCACTAAACCAGTTTCAGGAAGTTTCACCTCTACTGTTGACGCTGGCGTTTCTACAGGCAATGGCTCAGGAGTCTTTGCTGTAGCTGTCAAAATGAAGAACGTAAGCAAAAGGAAAGCTACGTCACACATTGCTGTCATGTCGATAGATGCCGCCTTTTTAGACATTTTTATTTTTGCCATTTGTTATATATTTTTTTATCTAACACATTTTAATCTGTGCTAAAAAAAAGTTACTATTATTTTAAACTTCCTCTCAATCTTCTGTAAGTATTCACGATTGCTGTTCCAGCTTCGTCGATAGAATACGTTAAAGTATCGATTTTAGAAGTAAATAAGTTGTAAGTAACAATTGCTAAAGCAGAAGTAGAAATCCCTGTTGCAGTATTGATAAGTGCTTCAGAAATACCATTTGCTAATAAAGCTTGGTCAGGAGTACCAGCAGTTGCTAATGCACCAAACGCTTTAATCATACCTGTTACTGTTCCTAATAATCCTGCAAGAGTTCCTAAAGATACTAATGTAGAAAGAATAGTCATGTGTTTTTCTAACATTGGCATTTCTAATGAAGTAGCTTCTTCGATTTCTTTGTGAATCATTTCAGCAGCTTCTTCGCTTGAGAAACCTTCTTTTTTAACGTCTTGGTATTTAACTAATGCAGCTCTAATAGCATTTGCTACTGAACCTTTTTGTTTATCACAAGCATCAATTGCATCTTCAATGTTACCACCAGCAATGCTAGATTGAACTTTTTTCATGAATGCATCTAAGTTACCTTTTCCAGCAGCTTTAGAAATAACGAAATATCTTTCGAAAGAGAAAACGATTACCATTAATAATAATCCCATTAAGACTGGTACAATTGGACCTCCTTTGTATACCATCGCTAAATAATTTCCAGGAAGTGGATGTCCTGTGTTTACTCCACCTTCGAAGTTTGCACCATTACCCATAATAAAGTTCCAAATAATCCATCCAACAAAAATACATGCTACGATGATAATTCCAGAAATCATTCCTCCTCCGTTTGAACCGTTGTCTTTTTTAACGTTTGCCATTTTTTAAAATTTTAAGTTTTTAATAATTTATAAGTTTTAGTTGTAAGTAAACTTGAATAGGAGCAAATTTAATTTTTTAGTTTAAATAAAAAAACTTTTTTTGTTATTTATAACATTATCTTTAAACATACAAATTCATAGAATTTATTCTATTGAAAATTTAATTTTAATGTTAAATGTTTAAAAGTTTGAATTATAACTAATTAAAAACTCAATAAATCCTAATCTTAATAACGTTTAATTAACTGCATTTATTATTACTATAGAGGTGAAAAAAGTAGAAAAGGTTGGGAAGATGCAAAAAAATGAATCATATATGGACATCAAGAGAAGTGAAAAAATGTATTATATTCGCTTTAAATTAAAAAATCATTCTAATTTTCATAATAATGAGTAATAAAGATAACTTCATTCAGCACATTAACGAAGGTTACACTTCTAAAGGAGAAAGTATAATTCTAGGAGCTGCAATTTTAGACGCCGAACCTGTTGGAGAAACTCAAGTTAGAATTCCACTGAAAACATTAAACCGTCATGGGTTAATTGCAGGAGCAACTGGAACTGGAAAAACTAAAACCATTCAAGTACTCTCTGAACAACTATCTTCTTTTGGAATTCCTGTTTTAATGATGGATATCAAAGGTGATTTTTCTGGAATAGCGCAACCTGGTGAAGAGAAACCTTTTATTACAGAACGTCATGCAAAAATAAATATTCCCTACTCTACAAGTTCTTTTCCTGTTGAGCTAATGACACTTTCTGCTCAAGATGGCGTGAGAATGAGAGCAACAATTTCTGAATTTGGACCTGTATTATTTTCAAGAATATTAGATTTAAATGATACTCAAGCTGGAGTGATGGCGGTTATCTTTAAATATTGTGATGATAACAAAATGCCTTTGTTGGATTTAAAAGACATTAAAAAAGTCCTTAATTATATAACCGAAGAGGGAAAAGATGAAATTTCTGAAAACTACGGAAAGATTTCAACGGCTACTACTGGAACAATTCTAAGAAAAATTATTGAATTGGAACAACAAGGAGGCGATTTCTTTTTTGGAGAAAAGTCATTCGAAATTGATGATTTGATGCGAATCGATGAAAACGGAAAAGGATACATTAATATATTACGTCTAACAGATATTCAAGATAAACCTAAATTATTCTCGACATTTATGTTGAGTTTATTGGCTGAAATTTATCAACAAATGCCTGAAAAAGGTGATGTTGATCAACCTGAATTAGTTTTATTCATTGATGAAGCACATTTAATTTTTGACGAAGCTAGTAAAGTACTTTTAGATCAAATAGAAACAATTATCAAGCTTATTCGTTCAAAAGGAATTGGTGTTTACTTTGTTACACAAAATCCTATGGATATTCCTAAAGGTGTTTTGGCACAATTAGGTTTAAAAATCCAGCATGCATTGAGAGCTTTTACAGCAAATGATAGACAAGCCATCAAACAAACTGCAGATAATTATCCAACTTCTGATTACTATCAAACCGATGAAGTTTTGACTTCGCTTGGAATTGGAGAAGCTTTTGTGACTGCATTAAATGAAAAAGGAATTCCAACACCTTTGGCTGCAACAATGCTTCGCGCTCCTCAAAGTAGAATGGATATTTTAGTGGATTCAGAAATTGAAGCTATCAATGCAAAATCTAAATTGGTAAAAAAATATGCCGAAGAAATCGACAGAGAAAGTGCTTACGAAATTCTAACTAAAAAAATTGAAGAAGCATTTGAACAAGCTGAAGAAACTGAAGTAGAAGAAAAGAAAAGTAACGAACCAAGTACTGCAGAAGTTATCGGTAAATCTGTAACAAAAGTTGTAACTAGCGCAAGTTTCATTCGTGGTGTTTTTGGAATTTTGATGAAGATTTTTAGAAAGTAACTAAATTGGAAAAAGAATTTAAACAATGATATTATGAAAAAATACTTAATCCAAAAATCTCCTTTTATAGTTCCAACTACTGATGGTAAATTGATTGAAGAACATCATGGAAAAGTTGCAACCAATAATAATGACATTTCAATTGCTCATATGATTGCACCACCAAAATGGAGTGAACCTTTTCAAACACCTGAATTTGAAGAATACACTTATATTATTTCAGGTAAAAAGCAATTTATTATTGAAGACGAAATTGTAATTTTAGAAACTGGTCAATCTATAAAAATTGAAGCAAATACAAGAGTTCAATATTCTAATCCGTTTGATGAACCTTGTGAATATATTGCTATTTGCAAACCGGCATTCGATTTCACAAAAGTGCATAGAGAGGAAATTTAGTAAACAGTTTTCAGTTTTCAGTTTTCAGTTTTTGTAGAATCAAGTTCTCTACTTCTTCTGAATTCCAATTTTCTTGTATATTCTCTATTTTCAAAATATCTTCCATGATTTTATTTTGAAAATCTCCAATGGCTAAAGCTTCTGAATACGGTTGTAAACTAAAAGTTACACGACTGTACAATGGCATCCATTTGTCAGGATGTTTGTCTGAAAACCATTTTTCGATTTTCTTTTGAAGAAGAAATTTTTCATCAGCTGTTTTCGAACTCATTTCCATGAAATTTCTATAGGAAAGTTCGGCAATAGCGTCTGTATTTGGTTTTCTGGAGTTTTCGTAATCGTTTAACAAATTTGCCCAATCATCACCATATTTTTCAATCATATTGTTTAAAACGGTAATATCTTCAAATCCGGCATTCATTCCGTGACCATAAAATGGAACTATAGCATGACAAGCATCTCCTATTAGAGCAACTTTATCACTAAAAGTCCATGGGAAACACTTCATAGTAACTAAATAACTTGTTGGATTTTTAAAGAAATCTTCCACAAGATTTGGAATTACTTCTTTTGTATCTGGAAAATGTTTTGCGAAAAATTCAACTAATTGTTCCTTTGTTTTTAATTCTTCAAAAGAATTTTCTCCATCGTGAGGCATAAACAATGTACACGTAAAACTTCCATTAGGATTTGCTAATGCCATAAGCATGAAATTTCCTCTTGGCCATATATGCAAAGCGTTTTTATTTAGCTTATGTGTTCCATCAGGATTTGCAGGAATATTTAATTCTTTGTAACCAATATTTAAAAACTCTTGTGAATAATTAAACATACTCTGGCGTTGCATTCTATGTCTAATTCTTGAAAACGCACCATCAGCGCCAAATGTGATATCATAGTCTTTAGTAAACCACTCACCTCTTTCGGTTTCACCAATTGAAATTGTCGCAGTATTTAAATCTACATCCCAAACCTTTTGCTCAAAGTAAAAATCAACTCCGGCTTGTTCCGCTAAGTCTACCATTTTTTTATTCAACAATCCTCTTGAAAGCGAATAAATTACTTCACCATCTTTACCATAAAATTGCTCGTTCACAGTATCTACGCCAACATGAATCGCTCTTTTTTCAACAGGAATACCTATTCCCAACACTTCATCTTCTAAACCAACATCTTTTAGTGCTTTTATTCCTCTATCAGAAAGTACTAGATTAATAGAACGACCTGA
>JAAFHW010000062.1 GCA_013298525.1 Flavobacteriia bacterium | reverse complement strand
CAAAGAAGTATAAAGTAATTCCAGCACCACTTTTAGTAGTTGTTATCGGAATTGCAATCAATTTTATACTTTCAAATTTTGAAGCTAATTTCCAATTAAAACCAACACAACTAGTTGCAATTCCGGATAATATTTTTGGAAATATTGCTTTTCCTGATTATTCGAAATTATTCAACAATTTAGAAATTTGGAAAGCCGGAATTCTTATAGGTTTATTGGCTTCCTTAGAAACTTTACTTTGTGTGGAAGCCGTCGATAAATTGGACAAAAGAAACCGAATTACACCTGTAAATCGTGAATTAATTGCACAAGGAATTGGAAACTTAACTTGCGGATTACTTGGAGCCATTCCGATGACAGCTGTTGTTGTTCGAGGTTCTGCTAATGTTGATGCAGGCGGACGAACTAAACTTTCAGCATTTACTCATGGTTTATTTTTGCTATTAGCCGTTTTATTTTTACCCTTTCTGCTGAATAAAATTCCTTATGCTTCACTTTCAGCTATTTTATTAATTACTGGATATAATTTGACCAAACCCAAATTATACAAGAACATTTGGAGTTTAGGTTGGAAACAATTTTTCCCATTCATCATTACAATTGTATTCATTTTAATTACCGATTTGCTCATTGGAGTAACCATTGGATTGTTGATTTCATTGTACTTTATCATTCAAAATAATTTTCAAGCAGATTATAAAGTTATTATATCTAAACAACATGAAACTGAAGTTTTTACTATAATTCTAAACGATAATGTTTCTTTTTTAAACAAAGTAAAATTTAGAAAAATATTAGATAACATTCCTAAATACAGTATTTTAACTATTGATGGCAGAAGTACAAGTTTCATTGATTATGACATTTTGGAAGTTATTAGTGAATTTGAAAACAAAGCGCACGACAGACATATTCAACTTAATCTTCAAGGAATTGAAAAAGTTTCAACCACAGCTTTACATTAATTTATGGAATTATTTCTACTCATGTTTAGGGACTTGTTTTTCTATTAATAAAAGTGTCTTTTAACTTTAACTAATGATTAACAAAGTTTTTAGATACAACATTCTACATTTGTTTTGTAAAATATTTTTGATGAAAAGTTTGCCCTTAATGAAATCATTTTTAATTCCTACACTTCTTCTAATACTGATGAGTTCTTGTAAAAAAGAATTTTCAGGTGATAATTATGTTGCCTATTTTGGTGGTGAAGTTGCAAATCCGAACAATCCTTATGTACTTTTTTGCAAAAACAATGTAGTAATTGATACCATTCCATTAAACAAAGACAATACTTTTTTTAAAAAATTCGATTCTTTAACTCCAGGTTTATATTCTTTTAAACACGAACCAGAATACCAATATGTTTATTTTGATAAAAATGACAGTATAAAAGTTCATATTGATTCTAAAGATTTTGACGAATCTATTATCTTTTGTGGAAGAGGCGATAGAAAAAATAATTTCTTAATGGAAATGTATTTAAGAAATGAAAAGGATAAGAACAAAATGTTTGAAACCTTTGATTATCCTTTTGAAAAATTTGACACTTACATCAATAAAACGAATTCTGATAATGAAAAATTCTACAAATCAAGAAAAGAAGAAATAAAATGGAGTGACGAATTTGATGTATATGCAAGTGGTATCGTTAAATTTCCTCATTACACCAAAAAAGAAATCTATCCAATAATCCATAAAATGAGAACTGGAGAGGATGTTTTATCTAAATTACCAAAAGATTATTACGCTTTTAGAGATCAAATAGATTACAGCAATGAAGCTTTAACAGAATTTTCTCCTTTTGTAATGTATCTTGATCATATGCTAAATAATGTTGGAGCTATCAATTACCATAATCATTTGTCAGATTGTGATTTGGCTTTAAAAATGAACATCAACAAATTAAACATTGCCGATACCTTAATAAAAAATGAAAAAGTAAAAAATATTGTTTTAAACAACATTGCTTTCCGTTATTTAATGGAAGATCAAAATGTTGTCAATAATACAGAATTTCTGAAAACTTATCATAAATATTCAACCGATAAGAGTAAGAAAAATGAAATTCTGAAAATTGGAAATGCAATACAATTGCTAACAGAAGGCAAGAAATTACCAGAAGTTCAGCTTATTGATATAAAAGGCAATACAATTTCTTCAAATGATTTAATTAATAAAAATACGGTATTTTATTTTTGGTCAGAAAAGCTTAATTCGCATTTAATTGCAGCACACAAAAAAGTTTTGGCACTAAAATCTAAATATCCAAATTATAACTTTATTGCTATAAATCTTGATGATAACACAGAACAATGGAAAACCGATTTAAAGAAATATAACTTTGGAAATATAACGGAATTAAAATGTGTAAATTTTGAAGACATAAGAGCAAAATGGGCGATTACAAAAGTACACAGAACCATAATCGTAAATGCTGACAAGACCATTAAGAATGGTTTCACCAATATGTTTGAAGTCAATTTTGAGGATGAATTGAAGTAGTGTTCAGTTTTCAGTTGATAGTACAAATTTCGGGAATTTAAAAATACAAAAAGGCGATTTTCATATTTGAAAATCGCCTTTTTTATAATTTCGTACTTCGTACTTCTAACTTCGTACTTTTACTTATTTCCTTTCTCGAAATCAGCTATAAATTGAGCTAATCCAATATCTGTTAAAGGATGTTTTAGCAAACCTAAAATAGCTGAAAGTGGTCCAGTCATAACATCTGCACCAATTTTTGCACAGTTTACAATATGCATTGTGTGACGCACAGAAGCCGCAAGGATTTGAGTTTCATAACCATAGTTATCATAGATTTCTCTAATTTCCTGAATCAAGTTCAAACCATCTGTAGAAACATCGTCTAAACGACCAATAAATGGCGATACAAAAGTTGCACCAGCTTTAGCAGCTAACAATGCTTGTCCAGCAGAGAAAACTAAAGTTACATTGGTTTTAATTCCTTTATCTGTAAAATATTTACAAGCTTTAACACCTTCTTTAGTCATTGGAAGTTTTACTACAATTTGAGGATGCAAATCGGCCAATTCTTCACCTTCTTTTACCATTCCATCGTAGTCAACAGCATTTACTTCAGCACTTACTTCTCCATCAACAATGTTGCAAATGTCAACGTAGTGTTTTAAAATGTTGTTTTTTCCTGTAATTCCTTCTTTAGCCATCAACGAAGGATTTGTTGTAACACCATCAAGAATTCCAAGTGATTGTGCTTCTTTAATGTCGTTCAAATTGGCTGTGTCAATAAAAAATTTCATAATATATAGTTAAGTTGTGTTTTATTAAGGCGCAAAATTACAAATTCAATTTCAATAATAAACTAATTACTAATCACTATTCACTAAGCACTATAATTTATAATGATTCATCAACATTTTCTCGTACACTTTATCGGGTAAAATTCTTTTTAAAACGATTGAAAATTTTTGCATAAAAGCGCCTACTTTATAATGAATTTTCGGATTTGGATTCTGAATTATTCTATAAATAGCTTCTGCCATTTCATTTGGATTACTTCCGCTATCTACATGTTCATCCATTGTTTTCAACGTATTACCATAAGGAATTTCATAAGCTGAACCTTTGATTAATGGCGCATGAAAACGTCCTGCAGCAATATTGGTAGCAAAGTCACCAGGCGCAACATTAGTAATATTAATTCCAAACGATTTTACTTCCATTCGTAAGGCTTCTGTAATTAATTCTAAAGCACCTTTTGAAGCAGAGTAAATTCCTCTATAAGGCAATCCCATATATCCAGCAATGGAGGTGATATTGATAATCAAACCAGACTTTTGTAATCTCATTTGAGGTAAAACCGCTTTCATTACTTCAATTGGTCCAAAAAGATTGGTTTCGAAGTTGTTTTTGATTTCTTCTGTCGGAATTTCTTCAATTGGTCCTGTAATTCCTACTCCAGCGTTATTAATAACAACGTCTATCCTACCCGATTTAGAAATTATTTCTTGAACTGCATTTTGAATACTTTCAACATTTCGAACATCCAAAGCAATCAACGGAAAAACCGAACCTTGAATTCGCTCAGGGTTTCTACTCGTTCCATAAACAATAAATCCTTTAGCATGAAGAAACTCTCCAATAGATTTTCCAATTCCTGATGAACCTCCTGTAATTAGTACTACTTTTTCCATAAATCTTGTCCGAATTGAATCATGTAACTGTTGTTGTCATATATTGCAAACTCACGCATTCCCCAATCAAAATCCTCTATATCGTAAGCTACTTTTACTTTGTCTTTCAAATCATTCCACAAAGTATCAACATCGTCAGTTTTAATATAAAATGTTCCTGAAAAATAAGGCCTTTCAAATGGTGTATGTTCGTTTGGTTCGGCAATCATAATTTCACATTCGTCTTTACTGACAGCTGCCCAACCCCATTCTTCACTTTGATTTCCACAAGTAAATCCTAAAATATCACAATAAAAATCTACTGTTTTTTGCAATTCTTTGGTCCAAATCATTGGAACTATTGGCTGAAATTTCATCTTAAAATAATTATGGCATAAAGATAGAAATTCTAATTTAGATTATAGAAATTCCTAATCCTGGTTTTTCAGAAATTTGGATTGTACCATTTACAATTTGACTTCCTTTTGCAATATCGTTTGCAACCAAATTAGCTCCATCCAAATCAGCAAAATCACATAATGGTGCTAAAACCGAACCAGCAGAAATACCAACAGAAGATTCTGTCATGCATCCAATCATAATTTGATACTTCAAACTTCTAGCTTTTTGAATCATTTCTATTGCTGGAGTCAATCCACCACATTTTACTAATTTGATATTGATACTTTTATAATGAGGTTTCAATTGTTCTAACGAAATTATATCTTGACAATCTTCATCCGCCATCCAATTGGAATGCAAATTAGCGTTTAAAATTTCATAATTTTCTTTACCTTTTTTCATAGGCTGTTCCAAGTAAGAAAACTTTTCTGAAGCGATTTCATTTTGCAACCAAATACAGTTTTCTTTATCAAAACTTCCTTTGGAATCTAAGGCAATAACATAACTTAATTCAAGTAAAGATTTAATCTCATTTTTATTGAAATGATTACACTTTACTTTAAATTTATTCCAAGGAGATTTCTTTATTTTCTGAATTTGATTTTCAATAGAATCAACACTTATCGTTATTGAAGATTCAGGTAGTTGCTTTATTTCTATTGCATTTAATTCTAAAAACGATTTGTTTTCAAGTTTTCCAAATAAATCCCAATAAGCACAATCTAATGCTGAACGCAAGAAACTCGGTAAATCTAAAGTCAATAAGAAAGTATAAAATTCAATGGGATGATTTATCTTTTGAAATTCAATTTGTTCTTTAATTACTTCTAATTTTTGAACAAAATCTTGTAGGTTTATTTGATAATAATCAATTGCAGTACATTCACCATAACCAATTGTATTGTGACTTTTCAACGAAACGATTAATGCTTCTCTAAAAGTATAATTTCCGTAAGAAATAGAGAAAGTTTCCTTTAATTCTAATCGAACTATTTGCCAAGATAAATTCATTAAAGGAGCGTTGAAGTTAATTTGCTTAATTACAAACAAATATAAAAAATAAATTCCGAAACGAGTTCGGAATAAAAAGATGGCAAGCGACCTACATCGCACCGCTACAACCACATACCTTTGCTATGTTCCCATCCTGGAGGATTCTGCAGGAGCTGGTCGTGTAGGACTTGCCGGTGCAAAGATACAATCTTTTTATATTTTTGCAAGAAATTAACATCTTAAATAATACATTTGTATCTATAAACAGAATTAAAATCAGATGAAAAATTATAAAGTATTAGCTGTCATTTTATTAGCCGGATTGTCTTTCAGTTGTAAAAGTACTGATGAAGATTTTTTTACCATAAATGAGAGCAAAATAAGAGCTCAATACACTTCCGAAGACATTTTAAATCTTGAAGTTGATAATCCAAAAACTCAAAAAATTGATAGTGTTGTTTATACCATTAATGATAAAAAAGTAGGTTCAAGCAAAAGTAACTCTAGTTTTTCGTTTCCTTTAAAGAATCAAAAATTAGGATATCAAAATATTAAAGCTGCTATCCATTATGATGGTGCTACCGAACTAGATTCGACAAGAATTGAAGTTATTTCAAATTTGGAACCTAAAATTCTAAAATTTACACTTATAAATACTTATCCTCATGATAACAAAGCTTATACACAAGGATTAGAGTTTTATAATGGTGTTTTATATGAAGGAACAGGACAAAGAGGTGAATCTACTCTAAGAAAAACTAATTACAAAACAGGAAATATTGATTTAAAAATAGATTTAGAACCTCGTTTTTTTGGTGAAGGAATTACTTTCTTAAACGATAAAATTTACCAACTTACTTGGGAAGAAACTACTGCTTTTGTTTATGATGCCAAAACATTGAAAAAAATAAAAGAACTTCCGTATGCTAAAAAAATTGAAGGTTGGGGATTAACTAATGATGGTAAGTATTTATATCAATCAGATGGTTCTGAAAAAATTTATAAGTTAAATCCAGAAGATTTGAGCGTAGTAGATTATGTGAATGTTTATTCAAAAGATACTAAAGTAAAAGAACTGAACGAATTAGAATGGGTTGATGGTAAAATTTACAGCAATGTTTACCAAAAAAATGCCATTGTAATTATAAATCCAACTAATGGTGTTGTAGAAGGAGTTATTAACTTGGCAGAATTAGAAAGTAAAACTACACCAATCGCAGAAAGAGATGTCCTTAATGGAATTGCCTATAATCCTGCGACTAAAACCTTTTTTGTTACAGGAAAAAATTGGGATAAAATGTTTGAAATAAAAATAAATCAATAATCTGATGAACAATAAAATGCCAAAATCTTGTCAAGAAAATTGGCTTGACCTTTCACCAAATGAAAAGGTTAAATTTTGTAATTTATGTCAGAAAAACATATTTGACCAAACTACAGAAGGATCAGAATCTAATGAAATAATATGCATGCGCTATGCAACTCCAGAAAACCATGTCAATAAAAAGTTTTCTCATAAGATAAAACAATTCATACTTTCAAGAATAAAAAAAAACCGAGCTCATTAACTCGGTTTTTTAATTTTTATTTTTTCTTTGAATTTACAAACTCCATTTTCGTGGCATCATAAATTAATTTATTTTCTTGCGTTTTATTTTTTTGAGTAATAGTTCCATCTGCATTTAGAGTAAACTCAAACCCTTCTCTTCTCATTCGCTCTTGGGTTTCTGAAGCGTTTTTCAATCGATCAAGAAATACTTTTTCAACAATATGATTTGTTAATTGGGTATTATAAAAAACTTGCTTTTTTGAGGTTATTTCATAAACATTAGAATAAACAGTTGTAATATCTTCTGTTTTTAAATCGGTTTTATTTAAAGTCTTTTCTGTCCATGATAATAGATATAATTTTACACCGCTAGCAGTAAATGATTTCAACTTTACATCAGTTGGAGCGAATTTTGCATCAGCAGGTTTTACTACAATAGCATCTTTACCATCAATAGTCAATTGAAAATTACCAGCTTTAACTTCGGCTACCAAGTTATCAACTTTGGCTAAAACTCCTTTAGAAGTTGCAACCGCTTTTTTAACTGTTGATTTTTTCTTTTGAGAATAACTTGTAATGCTACAAAGAGCAATTAATGTAAATAAAACAAATTTTTTCATAATAATGTCTTGGTTTAATAGGATAGCAATATACAAAAATATTTATTTAGTATATGTTAAATAAAAAAACCGCCTTGCTATGGGAACAAGACGGTTTCAACCAATAAAAACTTAAAACTATTCTTTTGTAGATTTTACTGCTAGGTTATAAATTACCAAGCCAAAACCAATTTTGTTAATAGCATCAGCAATGTTGTAAGCAACATCAACATTACCTTTTCCTAACAATCCTGTGTACCAACCGTCAGTTCCTAACATATACCCTAATGGATAAATTGCCCAACCAACAAGTACAAACCAACATAAGATTTTGTGTGATGCAAGAACTTCTCCTCCAGCAGCAGCAGCTAATTTAGACGCTTCTCCTAACCAAATTTCGTAAACAATAGCGAAATAAGCTATTCCAGAAACTAATCCCCAAATCCAAGCATTACCTGGATCTACAGCTTCACCAAAGTATCCTGTAACTAACATCACTAACGAATAAATAATCATTTTCCATAATAATGATTGTTTAGCGCCAGCAATTTTCAGAATTAAATAAAACTCTAAACACATTAACGGCACAGTTAAAACCCAATCCACATAACGGAAAAAAGTTGGTGATTCTCCAAAACTTGCCCAATAATCTCTCATGTAGAAATAATGAACAGCTGCAATAAAGGTAATTAAACCTGAAACTAAAACAGAAACACGCCACTTCTTATCAAACTGACTTAATGATAAAAAGAAAAATGCTGATGCAGCCATCATAGCCATGCATCCAATAAAAAATGTGAATCCAACATAGTCAGTTGGTAACATTTTAGAAACCAATGAAATTGATAATAAATTTGACATAGTGTAAAAATTTAAGTTATTTGTTTAATCAAATTTAAAAAACAATAAACAAAATAAATAAAAGTGTTTAACATTTTTTATATATCTTTAAACAAAATTAAAAGTTTCTTTTATGTCACATTCCAACAAGATAGCCATATTAATTAGTTTTTTTGCCTTGTGGATTAATATGTTTTTTTCTCACAAGTATCAACAAGTTATTGGATTTGTAGTAATATTCTTATTCGGAATCCTGCACGGTGCCAATGATTTAGCTTTATATCAAAAGATTAATGAGGAAAAAAACACCATTTCTCTAAAAAAAATCATTCTCTATTATATAGGTGTTGTAATTTTAGGAGCATTACTTTTTTATAGTTTTCCAATTATGGCTTTGGTATTGTTTATACTTTTCAGCGGATATCACTTTGGAGAGCAACACTGGAATAAACTTAAAGAAAAAGGAAACAATACAATACTAACAATCTTTCAAACCATATATGGATTGTTTATTCTCTTTTTGTTGTTTCAATTTCATGAGTTGGAAGTCAAACAAATTATTTTTCAAATCTCTAAGACTTCAATTGAATTGTTAGATTTCAAAATTATAACATTAGTAATAGGAATACTTTTGATGATTTCTGGTATTTTACTTTACACAAAAACTACTAATTTAAAATCAGAAATAATTATAAATATCTTTTACCTATTAGTATTTGCAATTGTATTTAAAACAGCTGATTTAATTTGGGCCTTTGCCATCTATTTTGTGGTATGGCATAGTTTTCCATCTATCAAAGAACAAATCCATTTTTTATACGGAAGTTATAGTTTTAAAAATTTCAAACGTTATTTTAAATCAGCATTCATCTATTGGATAATTTCACTCTTTGGAATTGGCATTTTATATTTTCTTTTTAAGGATAAAGAAATTTTTAATGCTTTGTTCTTCTCTTTTCTAGCTGCAATAACTTTTCCGCATACGATTGTAATAATCAAAATGCAAAATAAAGCATAAAAAAAACCGAGTTATTGCTAACTCGGTTTCTAAATCTATAATAAATTTTTATTATTTCACTTCTTCAAAATCAACATCTTGAGTTTGATCACCACTTGCATCAGCTTGTGGTTGAGCTTCTTGAGCTTGACCTTGGTCTCCTTGAGCGTACATTGCTTCTGTAGCAACTTTCCAAGCAGCGTTTACATTGTCAAGACCTTTTTGAATTGCTTCTAAATCTTGATTTTGGTGCGCCATTCTCAATTCAGTTAAAGCTGATTCGATACCAACTTTATGATCATCAGTTAATTTATCACCAAGTTCTTTCAATTGACTTTCTGTTTGGAAAATCATACTGTCAGCTTCGTTCAATTTTTCTGCTTTTTCTTTAGCAATTCTATCGCTTTCAGCATTCATCTCAGCATCTTTTTTCATTCTTTCGATTTCTTCTGCTGTTAAACCAGATGAAGCTTCGATACGAATATCGTGAGATTTACCTGTTCCTTTATCAGTTGCAGAAACTTTGATGATACCATTAGCATCAATATCAAAAGTTACTTCAATTTGAGGAACACCTCTTGGTGCTGGCGGAATTCCGTCTAAGTGGAAACGACCAATTGTTTTATTATCCGCAGCCATTGTTCTTTCACCTTGAATAACGTGAATTTCAACACTTGGTTGATTGTCAGCAGCTGTTGAGAATACTTGCGATTTTTTTGTTGGAATGGTTGTGTTAGACTCAATTAATTTAGTCATTACATTACCCATAGTTTCAATTCCTAATGATAAAGGTGTAACGTCTAATAACAATACATCTTTTACATCACCTGTTAAAACTCCACCTTGAATTGCAGCTCCGATGGCAACAACTTCATCAGGATTTACTCCTTTAGATGCTTTTTTACCAAAGAATTTTTCAACTTGCTCTTGAATAACCGGAATTCTTGTAGAACCTCCAACTAAGATTACTTCGTCAATATCTGAAACAGATAAACCTGCATCTTTTAATGCTTTAGCAACTGGTTCCATTGAACGTTTTACTAAAGTTTCTGACAATTGCTCAAATTTAGCACGAGTTAATGTTTTAACTAAGTGTTTTGGTCCTGAAGCCGTTGCAGTAACGTATGGTAAGTTAATTTCTGTTTGAGTTGAAGATGACAATTCAATTTTAGCTTTTTCAGCAGCTTCTTTCAAACGTTGTAACGCCATTGGATCTTTACGTAAATCAACACCTTCTTCAGTATTAAAATCGTTTGCCATCCAATCGATGATTACTTGGTCAAAATCGTCTCCACCTAAGTGAGTATCACCATTTGTAGATAATACTTCAAAAACTCCGTCTCCTAATTCAAGAACCGAGATGTCAAAAGTACCTCCACCTAAATCGTAAACTGCAATTTTTTGGTCAATTCCTTTTTTGTCTAATCCATAAGCTAATGCCGCAGCAGTTGGCTCATTGATGATACGCATTACTTTTAAACCTGCAATTTCACCAGCTTCTTTAGTAGCTTGACGTTGCGCATCGTTAAAGTATGCTGGAACAGTAATAACTGCTTCTGTAACTGTTTGACCTAAATAGTCTTCAGCTGTTTTTTTCATTTTTTGAAGTGTCATTGCTGACAATTCTTGTGGTGTATAAAGTCTTCCGTCAATATCAACACGTGGTGTGTCGTTATCTCCTTTAACAACTTTATAAGCAACAGTCGATGCTTCTTTAGCACTTTCTGAGTATTTATTACCCATAAAACGTTTAATTGACGCTATGGTTTTAGTAGGATTTGTTACCGCCTGTCTTTTTGCAGGGTCACCTACTTTAATTTCGCCACCTTCTACAAATGCAATTACAGATGGTGTAGTTCTCTTTCCTTCTGCATTAGCAATTACAACTGGTTCTCCACCTTCCATAACTGACACGCAAGAATTGGTTGTACCTAAATCGATACCAATAATTTTTCCCATTTTCTTAATTTTCTAATTTAATGTTTTTATATAGTTTTTCAACTTGTTTGTGATATGACAATGATTGTGCCAAGTGGAATTTGAGAATAAATTGTCAGTTTTATGCTTATTAATATGACAAGTTGACATTTATTTTTTAAATTATACCGACTCTTTTTGTCTTAAAGTCAATATTTGTTTGATATTAAAAACAACTATCGACAACGCTATCAATGAATAAGAAATAATCTGTGCAACAGAAACCGATTCTTTAAAATAATAAATTGCAAGGAAAAAATGTATCAATGGATTGGTATACATCAATATTCCAACTGTTGAAGAATTCAATCCTTTAAGAGCATATAAATTCAAAAACAATGGGATAATCGTAAACAAAACTACTATCACTAAAAGCAAGGAATAAAATAAAGGTTCTGTTGGAATTGCTCCTCCATAACTAGGATAAAATGGTAATAAGATTATTGTAGCAAATACCATTTGAATCGTCAAGATTAAAAATTTATCAAAGTCATTATTTCTTCTTTGGGAAATAAGATACAATCCAAAAGAAAAGGCAATCACTATACTGTAAATCAAATCTTTTAAATTTCCATAAGACAATATGATACAACTTACTACACATAATAAAACCGCAAACCACTGCCAATAATTGATTTTTTCTTTCAAAATTATGAAAGCCAAAACAGTGGTAATAATTGGACAAATTATGTAGGCAAACGAAGCTGATTGCAAACTAACATGATTGACAGCATAAATGAACAAAAACCAATTCAATACTAACAAAAATCCTCCTAAAAGTGTCATTATAATTGTAGTTCTTCGCTTTTTATTTGAAAAATTTTTAAACGTTTCTAACGAAGTAACTAAAACCGATTTTCTGAAAATAAAATTAAGAGCTAATAAACAAGCGGTTGCAATAAAAACACGATAAAATAAAATATCCAACGAAGCATAATTATGCAATGGCTTTAGTGCCAAACTAAAAAATCCCCAAATAATAAAAGCAGATAAAGCAGAAAGGAAATATTTGTTGATGGGCATCTTATTTTTTTTTTGCAAAAGAAATAAAAATGTGAATACAAAATTCCTAATTATATGTTATTAAATTAGATTTCTTCATTTCAAAATACATTTGAGTAATAAAGTATCAAAAACTACTATTCAAATTCTAGGATTTTTGTCAAATTATCATTTTAAACCTTATATTTGCTTTACTAATTATTACAGTTTATGGAAGAATGCATCTCGGTTTTTGATATGTTAAAGATTGGTGTTGGACCATCAAGTTCTCATACACTTGGACCTTGGCGTGCCGCAGAACGATTTTTGGCTGAATTAAATCAAGAAAATTTACTAGACACAACAACTCGAGTTAAAGTAGATTTATATGGTTCACTATCATTAACTGGTGTTGGTCACGCGACTGACTTGGCAGTAATGTTAGGCTTGAGCGGACAAGACCCAGAATATATTCCTGTTGAGAATATTGACAAAATCATAACTTCCATAAAAAACACACATCAAATCAACTTAGGAAATCAGCTTTTAATTTCTTTTGATGTTGAAAAAGATATTGTTTTCAATAAAAACTTTTTGCCTTTTCATGCTAACGGAATGACTTTTACAGCATTTACTTCTAACAAAGAATATACCTCTACCTTCTACTCTATTGGTGGTGGATTTGTAGTAAAAGAAGAGCGCGTCAATGCTAAAAAGAAACATCAAATAAAATGTGCTTTTCCGTATCCAGTTCAAAATGCACAAGAGTTATTGGATTATTGCACTACTCAAAATAGAAAAATATCAGAAGTTGTTTACGACAATGAAAAATCGATGCGTTCGGAAGAAGAAATTGATAAAGAGTTAATGCGCATTTGGAATACCATGTTAGAATGTATGTACATAGGTTGTCATTCAGAAGGCATACTTCCTGGTGGATTGAATGTTCGTCGAAGAGCTTTTGATATGCACCAAGGTTTGATTGGTTTATCAAATTATAATAATCCACAAGAATGGTTAGAATGTATAAGAAAAACCGAAGTTAAATTTCGTCAAATTCTAAAATGGGTTTCGTGTTTTGCATTAGCAGTCAATGAAGTAAATGCAGCTCTTGGAAGAGTTGTAACAGCTCCAACCAACGGAAGTGCTGGAGTTATTCCTGCTGTATTAATGTATTATCTAGTTATAGAAAATCACGAAGCTGGCGAAAAAGAAATCAAGCAATTCTTGATGGTTGCAGGAGAAATTGGAAGTATTTTCAAAAAAGGTTCAACAATTTCAGCAGCAATGGGCAGTTGTCAGGCAGAAATTGGAGTTTCTAGCGCTATGGCAGCAGCAGCGTTGTGTGAAGTTATGGGTGGAACTCCAGACCAAGTGCAAATGGCAGCCGAAATTGCAATGGAACATCATTTAGGTTTAACCTGCGATCCAATTGGTGGTTTAGTTCAAATTCCTTGTATTGAACGAAATACGATGGGTGCAATAAAAGCAATAAATGCAGCTGAATTAGCTATGGAAACCGACGCTAAAAATGCTAAAGTTCCTTTGGATAAAGTAGTAAATACTATGTGGCAAACCGCTAAAGACATGAATTCAAAATATAAGGAAACTTCAGAAGGTGGCTTGGCAGTTGCCGTGAATGTTGCCGATTGTTAGATATAAAAAAGGAGATGATTTACTTTCATCTCCTTTTTAATTTAAATATATCAAAGTAACTTATTTGATATATACTTCAATATTACCACTGGCATCTTTTAATTTTAGTTCACTCAACGTAAGATTAACAATATCTTGAGTAGTGGTAACACCATCAACAACTCTTGTTAAATTATTGTGTGATCTAGAATAAATACCTTGATCTGTAAACAAAGCACAGGGATCAATTGTAGAATCATAATTACCTTCTTGAACAGTATTGTCTGATTTTAGGTCCATAAAATCTTTTTCACATCCTGATTGGTTTTGTGGAGCATCTATTAGAGTTTCCACACCCGAAACAGTAGTTCCGACTTTACTTATACTCCATTTTCCTGTTAAAGGAGCTAATGTTTCTCCATCATTGTCATCATCACTACATGAAATTGTGAAGAAACCAAAAACAGCAACCATCATCACCAATACTAAACTTCTACTTTTTACATTAACTTTTCTCATAACATTTTAGATTAATTTGTTAATGACAAAGTTAGTTGTGTAACGTTCAAACAATATTACACTTTAAATTTAAAAAATTGTATAATTAAATTAAACTAAAAATAATCGTTTGTAAAAAATATTCAAAAAATTAATTTTTCAATTTTTCAATTTCAGATTTCAATAACTCAATTTCAGAATTCAATTTATCGAACTCTTTTTGATTGGTTTTTCCTGCTTCAATAGTTTGATAAATTCTAATTTTTGAATCTTTAAAATCAGTTTTTTTAAGTTTATTTTCAATTGAATTTTGTAATGAATCATTATATTTTTCAACCGTTACATCAACTTCGATTAATTTAGTTTTATCATCTATTTTGGTCTGAACAACATGGTATTTTGAATCAATTTCGTTGGTTACAAATTGGTTTGCTTTAGACAAATAAATATTTGTTACAGCAAAATTATAAGCTAAATACATTGCAGGAATTATTGCAAGAAAAATCAAAACTCCAAACCAACTATTTACATGCTTTACATTTTCCTTAGAATGAGGACTGAATTTTAAATATTTGACAATAATATAACTTCCAACACAGATAAAAAGTGCGTTGATAAAGTAAGTATAAAGTCCGCCAACAAAGTATTCCCATTGCAAAGTAGCCAAACCAAAACTTGCTGTACATAATGGTGGAATACATGACGTTGCAACTGCAACTCCAATTAAAACTTGTGTTCCATTGTGACGAGAAATAGCTATAAATCCTGCCATTCCACCAATAAAAGCTAATAAAACATCAAATATTGTAGGTTGAGAAAACGATAATAATTCATCGGTTGCAATAGCATAAGGCGTTATTAAATAGTAAATCGTAGCAACGAATAAACTTATAAGTACAATTCGTAGTGCATTTTGGATACTAACTTTTAACAAATCTAAATCAGAAACTCCTAATGAAAAACCGATTCCGAAAATTGGTCCCATAAGTGGTGAAATTATCATCGCACCAATAACAGCCGCTTTCGAATTAATGTTTAATCCAATGCAAGAAATGAATATCGCAAAAGCAAGAAGCCATAGGTTTTTTCCTTTAAAAACAACACCTTCTCTTACTTCTCTGTCGGTTTCTAGTTCATCCTCCTGACTTCCTTTTAAGTCAAAAAGTGAACGGAAATAGCGCTTTATAATTTGAATTCTTGTACTCATTTAAAATCGTAGAATGAAACGCTAATTTAGAATTAAAACTCAAAACTTAAACTAGTTGTCAAAAAGAAATTTGAATTAACTAAATCAGAACCTTTGGTAAACACTTCT
>JAAFHW010000061.1 GCA_013298525.1 Flavobacteriia bacterium | reverse complement strand
TTAAAAATCATTAAAAGTTATAATTCTGAAGATAATTTTCAAGAAAAATATAAAGAATCCGCTGAAAAACTTTACAAATTTTCTAACAGTTTAATTAATAGAAACAACCTCTCTACTCCTATTAGTGAATTTTTAGGGATTGTTGTAATTGCAATTCTATTATGGTTTGGAGGAACAATGGTTTTGATAGAACATAGTTTGGATGGTATTCAATTTATAACCTACATGGGATTGGCTTATCAAATTCTTACACCTGCAAAAGCATTGTCAAAAGCATCATACACATTAAAAGGTGCAATGGCTGCTGCGGACAGAGTTTTGGAAATTTTAGAACAACCCAACGCTATTGAGAACAAACCAGGTGCAATTGTAAAAGAATCATTTGAAGATAAAATTACGATTGAGAATATCAATTTCAGATATGAAGACGAAAACGTACTAAAAAACTTTACTATCGAAGTTCCTAAAGGTAAAACCATTGCTCTTGTTGGTCAATCTGGTAGCGGAAAAAGTACGATTGCTAATTTGCTAACTCGTTTTTATGATGTTCAAGAAGGTTCGATAAAAGTTGATGGCATCGATATCAAAGATATTGAAATGAAATCACTTCGTCATTTACTTGGCTTGGTTACTCAAGATTCTATATTATTTAATGATTCAATCAGAGGAAACGTTGCACTTGGGAAATTAGACGCTACTGATGAAGAAATCATTGAAGCTTTAAAAATTGCAAACGCTTACGAATTCATAAAAGATTTGCCTGAAGGAATTTACACCAATGTTGGAGATGCAGGAAACAAATTTTCTGGTGGACAAAAACAACGTATTTCTATTGCAAGAGCTGTTTTGAAAAATCCACCAATTATGATTTTGGATGAAGCAACCTCAGCATTAGATACTGAAAGTGAAAAATTAGTACAAGTTGCTCTTGAAAATATGATGCAAAATAGAACTTCTATTGTTATTGCACACCGACTTTCAACTATTCAAAAAGCAGATAATATTATTGTAATGCAAAAAGGTGAAATTGTGGAACAAGGAACGCATACTGAACTTCTGTCTAAAAACGGAACTTATTCTAAATTGGTAATGATGCAAAGTTTTGAATAATGTATTTTAATCTAAAAAATATTGATTATGAAAAGATATTATTTTGCAGCAATTTTTATTTCACTTTCAGTTGCAATCATTTTTTTGTTTGATTACTTTTTTGGTCAGGATTTTGTAAAAGAAAACACTTATAGATTTATTGTAGTTTGGTTAGTTATTGCTTTCTACGCAGGTCAATTTTCAACAAGATTTCCTAAAGAATAAATTATGTATTTCAATAATCCAAATATTACGCTACCAGAAAATCCAGATACGATTGTATGGAAATACTTGGATTTATCTAAATTTTTGGATTTATTGATTTCCAAAAAACTCTTCATGTCTCGTTCAGATAAGTTTGAAGATCAATATGAAGGAACATTTAGCGAACCAACTTTTGAGGAAATAAAAAAATTGTCTGCCAATAATCCTGAATTTCTTGATTACTATAAATCGCACAGAGAAAAAGTTGTAGTAAGCAGTTGGCATATAAATGAATATGAATCGTTTGCGATGTGGCAAATTTTCACACAAAATAGTGAAGGTTTAGCTATTCAATCTACGGTTGGAAGACTCCAAAAAGCTTTAGAAGCTGAAAAAGATTTCAAGCAATACATAGGCGAAGTAAATTATATCGATTACAAAAAAGAATATATTCCTTTTGACGATATGTTTTTCCCATTTCTATTTAAACGTAAAAGTTTTCAGTATGAACGTGAAGTTAGAATTATCGCCGATTTATCTGAGCAAGAAATTAAAATCAATGATGGTTTAAAAATTGATGTTGATATTTCACAACTCATAGAAAAAATCTACATTCATCCAAAATCTGAAAATTGGTATAAAAAATTGGTAATAGAATTAGTCGACAAACTCGGCTTTGACTTTGAAATTGAAAAATCAGATTTAGAAAGTGATATTTTAATTTAAAAAACACCTACAATTCGGTAAGTTTTAACTTTTAGGTATACTATATTTATCTAAATTTACAAAACTATATTTCACACCAATTGGAAATCAAATTCTTTAAACCGAAATCTGAAATTCTTCAAAAGTACATTGAAGGGTATTATTTTCTTACTAAAAAAGAAACCGAACCAACGGTTGAATACCTTACGTTTCCAAATAACTATAGTATAATTTCTGTTTATCAAGATACCGAAATTGTTTTTACAGAAAATCAAGCATTGGTAAGGGAAAAAATTGGCAATCCGTTCGAGTCAGATTTAATTTGTCATTATAAAAAACCGATTAAAATTATTTGTGAAGGAAACCTAAATGAAGTTACTTTTTATTTCAAACCACTGGGTTTAAATGCATTTATAACTAAATCGCTTTGCTATTACACCAATAATTTTTTCTCGAAATTCTTTCCTTTTGAAGATTATGAGAAAACAATGCTTCACATTTTAAATGAAAATGATTTTGAAAAAAGATGTGAAATGATAGAAAATTATTGGTTGTCAAAACTAAATGGTTTTAGCCATCCATTTCTGAATGAATTGATCGTTGATTTAAAAAATGATTATTCAATGGCCGAATTAGCCAAAAAATATAATACTTCACGTCAAAATATAAATAAACATTTTGAATCTAACTTGTGTAAAACACCTTCAGATTTTAAAAAAACACAACGTTTTAGAGAAGCTTTAAAGTCACAAATGAATAATAAAAATAAAAACAATCTAACTTCATTGAGTTACGATATGTTGTTTTACGACCAATCCCATTTAATTAAAGACTTCAAATCATTGACTGGATTGACACCTAAAAATTTCTTCAAAAACATTTCATCTCAAGAAGATGGAGAGGTGAATTGGTTATTTGTTTAAGATTACATTTTTACAATTTTATAAGTTTTATTTTTTATTATTTTACTAAAAATTAACAATCACTCTAAAAATTAAAGTCATGGTAAATCTTATTGCAAAAGTTGTTGTTATCGCTGTATCAATTGTTACAACAATTATAGCTTCACTTTTTTAGTTTACTTTAATATCAATTTTAAAATCAAATTGGTTTTGATGTCTTTTGGCGTCTTGCACTTTTTTATGGAAAAAAAATAACTAAACTTCTTTTTGTAACACTAATTCTTTTAAGTGTTCAATTAAGTAGCTCACAAAATGCTAGTAAAAAACTTCACGAAAATTTAAAATCACTTTCAAAAAAATCAATTCTTCCAGGATTTTCAGTTACCATTTTAAAAAACGATTCTATTTTTTTTCAAAATGGCTATGGCTTTGCTGATAAAAATTCAAAGAAAAACTATGCTCTTGAAACCATTCAGCCAATTGGTTCGATAAGCAAAACATTTATTGGTTTTTCGATTATGAAAGGAATCGATTTGGGCTATTTTAATCTAGAAACTGATATTAATACCATCTTACCTTTCAAAATTCAGAATCCAAATTTTCCGAATTCAATTATAACAATAAAAGATTTGGCAACGCATACTTCGAGTTTGATTGATAACGAAGCGACATATTTATCACTTTACAATTTAGGCAAAAAACCTTCAACGGAATTATCTCATTTTTTAAAAGAATATTATTCCATCGACGGAAAATTGTATTCAAAATCAAATTTCGGAACCATTAAACCAGGAAAAGAATACAACTATTCGAACATTGCTTCTTGTTTGGCTTCTTATATTATTGAACTAAAATCGGGAATGTCATTTGATAAATTTACTCAAAAATATATTTTTGAACCACTACAAATGAATGATTCAAATTGGTTTTATGACGAAAATAAAAGTAAAAACTATGCAACTTTATATGAAATTAATAATACCGAAGATTCATTTTTAAAGCCATTTTTAAATGAAGACAAAAGTGTAAAAACGTATTCCTGTATTACCTATGCGGATGGAAGTTTGAAAACATCAACTCAAGATTTGACAAAATATCTTTTTGAAATGATTAAAGGATTTAATGGCGAATCCAATTTATTGTCGAAAGAATCGTATAAAACATTATTTCAAAAACAATTTTCTGAAGAAAATATGCCTCAAAATATGGATTCAAAGGAACCAAACAGAGCGATTTTTTGGTGTTACAGTAAGAAAGGTAAACTAATGCATACTGGAAGTGACATTGGTGTAACTACATTAGTATCATTTGATCCTTTAACAAAAATTGGAAGACTGATTATGATAAATGCGGCACTTGATGGAGAAGACAATGCAAAAGCAGTAGAACATTTCAAAAAAATAATCGGTGAAATTGAAAAATTTGAAGCTACATTAAATTAAATTTATATGAAAAAAATACTACTATTTCTATTAATATCAATTACATCATTCTCACAAACCAAAAACGAAAAAATCAAAATAATCTTAATGGGAACTTTTCATTATGGTGCAACAGGCGATAGAAATTCAACCAATTTCAAAGATTTATTTTCGGAGAAAAGACAAAAAGAATTGGATTTTATGACCTCAAAACTCAATGCATTTGGTGTGAAAAAAATATTTGTCGAAACTGATTTTAGGGAACAAAAAAAATCAGATAGTTTGTACAACGCCTATAAAAACGGAATGCTAAAAGATTCGGTTTCGTTGAAACGTGAAGAAATTCAAGTTGCCTTTAGATTAGGAAAAATAAACAATCTTCCAATTATTGCTGCTGATAATCGTCAAAATTTGGATTACAATCCTATGAACGAATATGAGCAAAAGCACAAAGATGACAAACCTAATCCTGATTCATTTTTTGAAATCCCATATCCATTTACCGAAAAATTGAAAAAACTTTCAGAAACACCATTACCTGAATATTACATACAACTTAATTCACCTTATACACGCCAAGCCAATCAATATGATTATTTGCATTATGCGATGGCTTACGGAGAAAAAGATGATTTTACTGGTGAGCAATTTACCTTATCATTTTATGATAGAAATTTAAAAATTTACAACAACATTCTTAGAAATATTGACTTTAAAAGTGATAAAGTTATTTTGGTTTTATTTGGTGCTGCACATACCAATATAATGCGTCAATTTTTTGAAAACCATCCGTATTTTGAAATTGTAGAATTGGAAACTGTTTTTAAATAATTTGTTATTATCAAAACAAATTCTATTTTTGAATAGAATATAATTTCACCAAATAGAGCCATGCATCATAATCTTTGTAAAAATTGCGAACACACATTTGAAGGAAAATTTTGTTCAAATTGCGGACAAAAATCAGGTGTTGGTGAACTAAAAATGCACGACTTAGTTCATGAATTTTGGCATTCGGTAACCCATACTGACAAAGGAATTCTGAAACTTATCAAAGATTTATTCCTGCATCCAAAAAAAGTATATTTTGGTTATTTTTCTGGTAAACGAAAAACCTATTTTAGCCCGGTAACTTTTTTCTTGATTACAGCCACAATTTTACTCCTAATAGGTAACAAAATTTACGATTATGAAGATTATGTGCGGTTGGCAGATAATCCAAATGGGTACAATGAAATGGGACGTTATGTATTTGACATGACTAAATTCAAAACATTGATTTTATTACCATTTCATGTTTTAATACTCTGGTTGTTTTATCATAAAAGATTTAATTTAGCTAAAATTATTGTTTTCTTTTTATATTTTAATGGATTGATTTTTATGCTTCAAATTCTTGTTTCACCAATCTATTTTATATTTATTTTACATAAAGATTTACTTGACAATATATTTTCTATTCTTGGTTTTGTCCTACTCTATTGGCATTTGAATTTAGTTTTTGGCCTTAAAAATTGGAAAACTTATCTTTTGAATTTTATACTTTTAAACTTATTTTATATTATAAATTATCTCGTAATATTTTATTTGCTTTATGGCGAAATGCTTTTTGAACAAACAAAAACTAAAAATATTTTCGGATTTATAATGGAATTATACAAAATCTAAACTATGAACCACCATCTTTGTAAAAACTGCCAGCATACTTTTGAAGGAAATTTTTGTTCTAATTGCGGACAAAAAACGAATACCAAACGATTGGATTGGCATTTCGTTAAAGATGAATTGCAATATACATTCTTGCACATCAATAAAGGTTTTTTATATAGTATCAAAGAATTATTGACTCGTCCTGGTGATACTGTAAGGGAATTTCTTGAAGGCAAACGAGTTAAACATTACAAACCTATTCTCTTAGTTTTTGTACTTGCTGGTTTGAATGGACTTCTTTCTCAAAAAATTGATTATAAAGCTTTCATTCCTGATAACAATACCAAAAATATTGTTGCTAATGAAATGCCAAAAATGATGAATTGGATTTTCAGTCATTATGCCATCATTGAACTTACACTTCTTCCTCTATTCTCATTATGCTCTTGGTTAGCATTTAAAAAATATGGTTACAATTATATTGAAAACATTATAATCAATTGTTTTGCATCTGCTCAAAGATTAACTTTTGGATTAATAACAATTCCTTTAATGTATTTAATTGATTCAAAATATTTATTATCTTTTTCAAGCTTAATTTCTATTCCAGTTTATGGTGTAACTATATGGCTTTATCTTCAACTATACAAAAAGTATGAAATAGGAAATGTCATTTTAAGATTACTACTATTCGGATTTATGGCTACTTTGGTGTTTTTTACAGCAATAATAATTGCTTCTTTTGTATTTGTTTTTTATTTGGTAAAAACAGGACAAATTAATCTTAATTAACAACTGAATACTCAACCACTTTCAATTCTTTATCCATTAAATCTACGTATTGATAATGTACTTTATCGTCTTTATCAAAGGCTCCATTTTTATTGATATCTTCTATTGTTCTAAAGTATAATCTGTTTTGTGAATCAATCACATTCCAATCTATAAACTCTTGAAATTCAACAGAAAGTTTTTTAAAGTTACTTCCATCGATTGCACTTATATATAAATCTTTGATGTCATTACTATCTAGTTTTCCGTCTTTATTAGAATCCATATCTTCAAGAACATAAACTAAAAATTGCTTTTTTGTTTTATCAGCAATCGATTTCAAATAAGTTACTCGCTCTATTAAAACAGGTTTGTCGGTTAAAACCTTCAATGAATCTGAACCAATTTGTTGGAACTTAAAATTGCTTAAATAACCTGTAATTTCGTATTCATTAGAATTAGAAACTACAAAACTTTCTCTTTCTGAACTCGAATATTTTGTTTTAGATGTTCCATTAGCAACAGTAAACTCACCAATTGGAAATAACAAAACCGAAGTTCCTTCCATCTGAACAGGTAAATCAGCTACTAATATTTTAGAAGTATCAATCTTTGGTTCTGAACGCTCTTTAGAAGTATTTTCGTAAATTACTTTAGGCTTTTCTGTTTCTTCTTTACAACCAACTAAAAGTAATATAAAAGCAAGGACACTATATTTTGAGAAATTTTTCATTTGAACAATGTTTAATCTTTATCAAAGATATGATTTTTAATTGTATTTTCTATTTCTATTGAACTTTAGTAGTACAAAAATATTAAGAATTATAATTCCAATTAAAGCAACAAATAAATACCATACTTTTTTATAAAATGAAATTAATAATTCATTTTTCTGTTTTTCTTTTTCTTCAGCTTCTATCTTTAAAGTTTCTAAATGAGTGTAAAAACTTGTACCACAGTTCACTATTATATGTTCTTTCTCTCTTTGATTAGCTTTTTCTTTTCTTTGATTACCATTTAAAATCCATAAATAATTTTGATATTCAATATAAGTTGGAGTTTTTTCAGATTGTAAAATATCTAATATTCTAATATAAACTTCATAAGTCATTTTCTTACCAAATTGAAGTTTAATTCCATTGATAGTGTCTTTAAATTTATTTTGAATTTTAAGAGACTTTTGAAAATTTATTAAATTATTTTTCTCCTTTTCTAATGTATTATTAAAAACAAATATTTTATAATTTCTTAAATTGGGAAAATCAAATTCATTTAATATTTCATAATATGATTTTTTGTCAGCAAGACCTAACTCTATACATGAATACTCCTTAAAAGAATTACTAAAGTATAAAAACCACAAAAATAGAATTGGCAAAACCACCAAAGAAATCATTCCAGGAACATAAAAAATCTTTCTATGTTTCTTGAAACTCATTTACAATCTTGCAGTCAACTTCACATTAAAAACTCTCGTTGTCATATAATTTGGAATTCCATATTGATTTTTGGTGTAGGCATCACGAACCCAAGTGTTGGTTATCGCGTTTTGATTGTTGAACAAATTAAATGCTTCTACTCCTAATGATAATTCCTTGAATTTTTTCAACCAATGTCCGTCTGGTTTTAAATCATTTTTTTCGGTAAACGAATAGAAAAATCCAACGTCGGCTCTACGATAATCTCTCAAACGACTTTGATATTGATACACATCAGCATAAGATGGCGAACCACCTGGAAGTCCTGTATTGTAAACCAAATTCAAATACAATTTCACGTTAGGAATGTTTGGCATATAATCCTGAAATAAAATACCAAATTTTAAACGTTGATCTGTAGGACGAGCAATATTTCCTCTATTATCTTGATTTTCTTCTGTTTTTAAATATCCAAAACTAAACCATGATTCTGTTCCTGGAACAAACTCACCATTTAATCTGCTATCAAATCCGTAAGCATAAGCCGTTGCATCATTATTGGCTCTATAACGAATTCTCACATTCTCTAAAGTGTAAGTATTAACGTCGTTCATAGTTTTGTAAAATGCCTCTGAAACCAATTTGAATTTACGGTTCCACATTTTAAAATTGTAGTCATTTCCTACTACAAAATGAATTGACTGTTGTGCTTTAACATCAGATTGAACAGCTCCGTTTTGGTCACGCAATTCTCTATAAAATGGTGGTTGGTAGTAAAATCCTGTTGAGAAACGAAAAATCATGTCCTTATCCCAATCAGGCTTGAGTGAAATTTGTGCTCTCGGACTAAAAACTGTTTGACTTGAAGACGTAATATTATCACCAGAAACCATCCAATTGTGTGCTCTAACTCCAGCGTTTAAAAACAATTGACTGTTTCCAAGTGTCGTTTTTGTATTCCATTGCGCAAAAGCTGAAATTCTATCAATATTTACAAAATTTAGCGCTCTTACATTCTGAAAAGGTACTAAAGGACCAACATAAGGATTGTAAGGTTGATCATTAGGAATATCAATTATTGGTGGGTTAATAGAAAATCCTGCCGAATCGATAACTTCCCATTCTACTATTCTATCGCGAATGCTCTCGTGCGTATATTTTACTCCCCAATCTATTTGAAATTTCTTTTTAACATTGTGACTTCCTTTTACTTCTGCATTTATTATCAATGCATCTAAATCGTTTCTGGCATGATTCAATTGAGAACCAACTGCACGATTGAATGTTACATCACCAAAAGTTTCAGAACCAATATTACTGTCAACTTCTCCTAAAAAATACGCAGCGTCTATATCAAAATATTCTTGCTCTTGTGTGTGATAGGAAGATGCAATAAACTTATAAGTATTATCTTCATTTGATTTGAATGTAGATTTAATAGCGCCAAAAAAGGTTTGAAATTGAGTATCTTCTTGACCTTCATAAAAAACTTGTAACGCAATAGGTTCACTTAAAGTACCAAAATTGGTTTGACGTGTTAAAGGTTGATAGCTGTATTTATTTTGAGCAATATTTCCTAAAAAACTCCATTGCCATTTTGCAGAAGCATCATAATTCACAACAGTTTGTACATCGGCAAAAGTTGGTCTGAAATTACTTTCTGTTTCTTGACTGTTTACCAAAAGTGAATTGTCTCTATAACGAATACCTGTCATGGCACTCCATTTTTTATTTTTAGAAACGCCTTCAGCTGAAATGCTTCCTCCAAGGAAACTTGCTTCTAGTGAAGCGCCAAATTTTGTAGGTTTTCTATAAGTAATATCTAAAACCGAAGACATTTTGTCTCCAAATTTAGCTTGAAATCCACCAGCAGAAAATTCTATATTTTGAATTAAATCAGTGTTAGTAAAACTCAATCCTTCTTGCTGACCAGAGCGCACCAAAAACGGACGATAAATTTCGACTTCATTTACATAAACCAAGTTTTCATCATAATTACCTCCTCTAACAGAATAAGCTGAACTTAATTCTGTGTTGGAATTTACTCCTTGCAATGTTTTAATCACACTCTCAATTCCACCAGATAAACTTGGATTTCTCCTTATAACTTCGGGCTCAATACTTATAATACCTTGAACTCTACCTCTATTATTTTTAATAATAACTTCATCCAATTGTGCATTTTTAGAACTTAAAACTGGATTATATTCTACGATTTCACCTTCTTTTAATGTAAAACTTTTGGTTGATTCTTTTAAAGTAACATGAGTAAAAACCAAAGTTGCTTTTTGTTTAGCTGGAACAGTAATTACATAAAAACCATATTTATCGGTAACAGCTTTATTGTTTTGACAAGTAACATTGGCACCTTCAACAGGATTGTTATTTTCATCTAAAACTAAACCAGTAACTTTTGCTGTTTGTCCTAAAGACGCAATGCTAAATAGAAAAAAAACTAGGTATATAAATTTATTTATTGCTTTCAAAAGATATTATTTTTTTTGACTTCTGTTAAACTGAGTTTCAAAGATAGTAGAATTTCCAACATTATCTGTAACAACTACTTTCAATTTATTAGCTCCTTCTTGTAACAAATCATCATTAAAAACGTGAGTCAATCGCTTTAATTTTGATTCATATTCAAATAAAACCCATTTATCGTTAATGTATCCATTGTAAGTTTTAACGCCAGACAAATCATCAGAAATCGTTACGTTAATGCTTTTTTGATTTGTAATCCATTTACCTTCAATGCTTTTTGCCATACTAATTTTTGGAGCAGTTATGTCTTTTGCTAATGTGAATTGTCCCAAATTTCTTGTTTTACAAGTAAACGTATTATCTACTAGTTTTGTTGTGATGTATCCTAATTTAGTTCCGTTTACTGATGCAATAAACATTTTTTTCTTTTCTTCCTCTGAAGATTTTGTGTCTTCTATAGAAATTGTAAAATTGGTATGTGCTGGAACGGAATCATCATGAAGAAAAAGCGTGTTATTTCTTACATCAAAATTTAGATAGAAATCTTCATAAAATGTTCCTGCTGGAAAATAAACAGAAAAATTATCCTTTTCAAAATTGGATTCAACTTTAGATTTTACCAAATACTTTGTCACTTTTACATCTTCTTTAATAAGAGCTGGCTTTGCTGAATATTTTACCGGAATCGAAATAATAGTTTTGTTTTTAAAGAAATCAGACACTTCAATACGTTGAATTTCTAAAGTATTTGGTACAATATTTAATATCCCATTTTCATAATTTTGATAAATATTACTCCAAGGAAATGGATTTTTCATAAAAAGCTTTTGCACTCTTTGATGCATCTTCTTATATCTAGCATAGTCGATAAAAGCATTAATATATTTAGCTTCATCAAAAACCATGGTATCAAATTCATATCCAAAAATCACTTTCCCATTAGATATCAATTCCGTTTTGTAAACACCATTTGCATTGTATGAGACATTATCATTGTCTGTTGCGCTAATTCCAAATCCAATTTTACCACATGCAAAAACTTGTTGCGACAAATAGGTTCCATCAGATTGAAGAGACAAATTAAGAAGAACTGGTCTTTTAGATTCATTAACCACTGCTGAATTATCTAAAGGATAAACCATAAGACTCGAAACAATTGGATTTTTTGTGTCTTGAGTTTGTATTCCAAAAAACAACGGATTTATAATTTTTTCTGTTTTGTTATCTCTGAACTCAAAATGCAAATGCGGACCTTCTGAACCGCCAGTATTTCCGGATAGTGCAATGATGTCGCCTTTCTTTACTACAAGTTCGCCAGGTTTAAAAAAAGCTTCAATTTCATAACTCTTTTCAGCATATTGCAAAGCAATAATCTTATCTTGAATAGTTCCGACAGCTTTTTGTAAATGTCCGTAAACAGAAGTATAACCATTTGGATGTGTTATGTAAATTGCTTTGCCATATCCAGCGGTGGAAACTTTGATTCTAGAAATATAACCATCAGCAACTGCATAAACATTTAAACCCTCTTTCTGATTGGTTTTAAAATCAAATCCGGCATGAAAGTGATTTGGACGCAATTCTCCAAAATTTCCAGATAACTGTAATGGAATATCTAAAGGTGATCTAAAATAATCTTTCGGATACTCATTTTGGGCAAGCGAAAAAATCGAAAATAACAAAATCAATGGGATGTATTTCATTCTATATGGGTTTTTTGCTAAAGTATAAAAAACTTTATAATTACAAAAAAAATACCACAAACAGATTTATAACTAACTATTTTACAAAATATTAGAAGTTAATAAAAAAATAAATTTAATTTTTAACGAAAAATATTGCTTTAATAGATTAGGAATTATAAATTTGTAAGATTAAGTAATGAATTGTGTCATAGATGAGTGAAATTGCAGAAATAATTGATACTCTTGAGAATAAAATTCAAAAATTGTTTAAAAAGATAAACGATTTAGAAGAAAAAAATCAAGCGTTGCAACGAGAAATAAAGATTTCTGTTCAGTCACATCAAAATCAAACTTTGGCGTATGAGTCGTTAAAAAAAGAATTTGAATCATTAAAAATGACTAATTCGTTACTAGGCAGTGAAGATTATAAAAGAGATACGAAGCTTAAAATAAATTCATTAATTCGCGAAATTGATTATTGTATAGCGCAACTTGCAGATTAAAACTATGGATGAAAAGCTTAAAATTAAAATATCAATTGCAGACAGAGTTTATCCGTTAACGGTAAATATGCAGCAAGAAGAAGCCATGAGAAGTGCTTCTAAAAAGATAGATTTAATGATAAAGCAATTTGAAGAGAATTATGCTGTAAGAGATAAGCAAGATGTTTTAGCTATGTGTGCATTACAATTTGCATCACAGTTGGAACAGAAAAAAGTGGATAATGCTATAGATGGAACAGAATCAATTGAAAGATTAACAAACATAAATAGCCTTTTAGACGACTATCTTAATAAATAATAAGTTACAAGAAAAAACGTTCTTTTAAATAAACTAAAAATACTGCCTACATTAGTTCATTTTTGGTAAACTCAACACTAACAAATTAAAATGAGTAAATCGTCGCTACTATAGTAAGCCCATTAAGTTGGGAAACTTGAACAGCGAGTTAACTCAAAACTTGTCCTTACGAGTTTATACAAGCAATTAATGTAGGTTTTTTTTATATATAAATTTTTTACACAACCATGGACATAGTATCTATAATTATCGGCGTAGTCGTTGGAATAGCTGGAGGTTTTGCAATAGCAAAAATGCTCGAAAAAAGCAATGTTTCTAACCTTATAAAAAACGCAAAAAAAGAAGCATCTTCTATTTTGAAAGATGCCAACCAAGAAGCAGAAAACATCAAGAAAGACAAATTATTACAAGCTAAAGAGAAATTTCTTGAATTAAAATCGGAGCACGAAAAGGAAATTTTATCGAAAGATAAAAAAATGGCTGAAGTTGAAAAGAGAATTCGTGATAAAGAATCGCAAGTTTCAAGTGAATTAGCCAAAGCTAAGAAAGTGAACGACGATTATGAAGCAAAAACTCTTGAATACAACTCTAAAATTGAAATGCTTGATAAAAAGTATCAAGAAGTAGAGAAAATGCATAAAAGCCAAGTAGAACAATTGGAGGTAATTTCAGGACTTTCTGCTGACGATGCAAAAGAACAATTAGTAGAAAGCTTGAAAGCTGAAGCTAAAACTAAGGCAATGGCGCATATTCAAGAAACTATTGAAGAAGCCAAACTTACAGCTGCTCAAGAAGCTAAAAAAGTAATCATCAACACAATTCAACGTGTTGGAACAGAAGAAGCAGTAGAAAATTGTGTATCTGTTTTCAATATTGAATCTGATGATGTAAAAGGAAGAATTATTGGTCGTGAAGGTAGAAACATTAGAGCTTTAGAAGCTGCAACTGGTGTAGAAATTATTGTTGATGATACTCCAGAAGCAATCATCCTTTCTTGTTTTGACCCAGTTAGAAGAGAAATTGCTCGTTTGTCTTTACACAAACTTGTTACTGACGGACGTATTCACCCAGCTAGAATTGAAGAGGTTGTTGCTAAAACAACTAAACAAATTGATGATGAAATCATTGAAGTTGGTAAACGTACCGTTATTGATTTAGGCATCCATGGATTACATCCTGAATTGATTAAGATTGTTGGTAGAATGAAATACCGTTCTTCTTATGGTCAAAATTTATTACAACACTCGAGAGAAGTTGCCAAACTTTGTGGTATCATGGCAGCAGAATTAGGATTGAATGTAAAATTAGCTAAACGTGCTGGTTTACTTCACGATATTGGTAAAGTGCCAGATGCAGAAAGTGATTTACCTCACGCATTACTTGGTATGCAATGGGCTGAAAAATATGGTGAAAAAGAAGAAGTTTGTAACGCTATTGGTGCTCACCACGATGAAATTGAAATGAAATATTTAATTTCACCTATCATTCAAGTTTGTGATGCTATTTCTGGTGCAAGACCTGGAGCAAGAAGACAAGTATTAGATTCTTACATCCAACGTTTAAAAGACTTAGAAGAAATTGCTTTTGGATTTAATGGTGTTAAAAATGCCTACGCTATTCAAGCCGGACGTGAACTACGTGTTATTGTTGAAAGCGAAAAAGTTAGTGACGACATGGCATCGAATTTATCATTTGAAATATCACAAAAAATTCAAACAGAAATGACTTATCCTGGTCAAGTAAAAATTACTGTAATTAGAGAAACTCGTGCAGTCAATATTGCTAAATAAGGTAAGTTAATAAATATAAAACATAAAAAAAGGTATCCGTTTGGATACCTTTTTTTATGCGAATATAGTTTCAAAATCTTCTTGAGTCATAGGTTTGTAATAATACTTTTTAACCTCATCTTGATATTCTTTCGATTTATTTAAGTCTGTTACATCATTGGAAGAACTCACCAAATAAACTGTGATTTCTTTCGTAAGCTTTTGCTTTATTTTTTTAAACTCTTCTAAAAACTGCCATCCATCGTAAACTGGCATATTAATATCTAATAGAATTAAATCAGGAATATTATCCGTTTCTACTTTATCTCTTAATTCATCAATAGCTTCGAGACCATTGAAAAAGTATTTTGTATCAACATTAATATTGCATTTAGAAAATAACTTTTTTATAATAAAATGATAAACCATATCATCATCTACAACAAAAATAGTATTAAATTTCTTCATTAAAATTTATTTTAAAAGTGGTTCCAACATTTACTTTACTTTCAACCTCTATACTTCCACCCATCGATTCTATTTGGTTTTTTGTAATAAACAAACCAATTCCTCTTGCGTTTTCATTCTTATGAAATGTCTTATACATTCCAAACAACTTTTCACCATGCTTAGCTAAGTTTATTCCTAAACCATTATCTTCAATAACCAAAACTAATTTTCCTTTTTCTACTGAAGATGAATAACTTATCTCTGGATGACGCTCTGGATGTGAGTATTTTATAGCATTGGTTGTAAAGTTTAAAAATAAACTTTCTAAATATGCTGGATTAAACTTTATAGTATCTTTTTCACCAATCTTATTAACAATTTTTACCTTATTATCTTTTATCTCTTTGCTTAAAACTTCAAGTGTTTGGTTTAAATAAACATTAAGATTCAAATCTTCTTTCTTATGAATTATAGTATTGTGAATATCAACCAATTCTTTTAAATGGTCAATAGTTTCAGAAAGTGCATTGGAGGTTGTTTTTAAATACGATAAACACTCCTCTTTGCTTTCCTTATCATTTGATTCATCTAAAATATTCAATAACATTTTAAAATTTCCAGTATGTGATCTTAAATTATGAGAAACAATATGTGCAAAGTTCAGCAATCGGTTATTTTGTTCAACGATAATGTCTAAATTACCTAATAATTCATTTTCTTTTTGCTTGTTATGACTAACATCACTATGCGTACCAATTATTCTAACAGCATCACCATTTTTGTCTCTTTCAATGATTTTACCTCTACTTAAAACCCATTTGTAGGTACCATCTTTAGCTAAAACTCTTTTGGTATTTTCAAAAAAAGGTGTTTTATTTTCTTTATGAGATTGAATACTTTCTAAATAATCATTTAAATCATTCGGATGAATTCGATCATCCCACTTTGAATTAGTATTGATATTGTCAAATTCATCTAATTGAAGCATATCTAATGATTCTTTTGAGAAGAAAACATTTCCAGTAGTAATATTATAATCCCAAATTCCTTTTTCTGAAGCTTCAAGAGCAAATTGATATCTTGTTTCTGATTCTTGAACTTTGATTTCTCGTTCTTTAATGTCTGTTATATCAGTAAGTATACTATAAAAAACTGTATTTAGATCTTTATCTAATAAAACATTAGCATCAACTTTAAACCATGAAATCTTTTTACTTTTGGCAATAATACGAAACTCACAACGCCACGGTTCAAGATTTTCTTTAGAATAATTTAGTGATTTGAAAAATACATCTCTATCTTCTGGATGAACTTTATTGCTAATAACATCAATAGGATTGGATTTTAATTCGAATTTATTTAATTCAAAATAAGACAAAATATTCTTATTAAGATAGGTAAAATTAAATTCATCGTTTGGAGAAATAGTTAACTGAAATATTAAATCTGGTATTTGATTTAATATTTGTTTGAAAAAATTAACTTTTTCTTCCAATAAAAAATCATTGGAAATTGAATTTTCTTTC
>JAAFHW010000060.1 GCA_013298525.1 Flavobacteriia bacterium | reverse complement strand
TTTCCAGGTAACGAACCAATAAAATTGTCACCAAAAGAAAACGAATTGCTTAAAATGTTAGCTCTTTATGTTGAAGATTTTATGCCAAGAGAATTAGCATTAACCAAGATTTGGAGAGATGATAACTACTTCACATCAAGAAGTATGGACGTTTACATTGCTAAACTAAGAAAATATCTAAAAGAAGATCCAAATGTAGAAATTTTGAACATTCACGGTGAAGGATTTAGGTTAGTCGTAAAAAAATAAACAGAAAGCTCCAAGAAATTGGGGCTTTTTTATTTCAATTCAAGTTCCAATCCAAAACACACTTTTTCATCATTACTTACTGTAAAAACGTTCTTATTCTTACCAATTGTAATTACTTCATTCAACGAAACTTCTTTTAAGTAATTCATTTCAAAAGCAGTTAATTCTTGTTTCAAAAGCTTTTTTGAATCCACACAATCCAAACACCATTCTAAATATTTCACACTATTAGCATGATTGACAATATCCAAATCAGATAGTAAAACAGTTCGTTCTGCAACTTCTTCAAATTCCTGCTGAAGATCTATTTTTGCATAACTTTTTTCAGTTGCACTAACATTTGGATATTTTTCAAAATGTTCATGAGGCAAAGCCAAAGCTTCTGGACGGCGTGTTTTGGTATTAAAAACTGCCCAAAAGGTTTCGCAACCCACAATCTTTTCATCACCAAGATACAATTCTAAACAACGTGTAGAACGCGAATTTTCTAAAGATTTTATCCAAGTTTTTACCGTTACTTTATCTTTCCATTTTGGCAAACGCTTAATCTCAACTCGCATTTTACTCAAAACCCAAGCTTGATGAAATTCTTGCATATCGCTAAAACTAATGCCGCCAACTTCCGAATGTGTTGCTGCTGTCAACTGAAATAAATTACACAATTCAGTATATTTCAAATAGCCATTAGGATAACATTGCAGAAAATTGATTTCCCAGTCTTTGGTTAGAATAGAAGTGAAGTTTGGTGAAATTGGCATTTTAATTTTAAAAGAATTTACATCCCAAAGATAAACTTAAACAATTACTTGAGTTAAAATAATTTTCAAATTCTTGTGATGTATTTGTAGTTAAAAAATAATGACTTAAAGCAAAGTTTGAATAAACTTGAATAGATTTATTTAATCTATAATTTAAGCAAACTCCTATTCCTAAATCATTACCATTTTGAATGCCATAATTTTTACTTCCATATTTTTGTTTGATAAACAATTGTCCATAAAAAATAGTTGGTTCTAGTGTAATTTTTGCATTAATTGGAATTTGGTAAGATAGATTGGAATTGTAAACCGTAATGTTTGATTTATCAATAAATCCACCAATGGAGTAATCTACTACTTGAAGTGTATTCTTTTCAAATGAAACACCAAGTTTGAATTTTTTGTATTCTAAAAAGTTCCAATTAAAAGCAAAACCAATAGTAGGATTTTCATGACCTTTTGCCAAATAATTATCTCCAAAATAATAATTAGATTTTAATTCTAATCCAAAATTACCTTTAAATTTAACTTTGTTGTTTTGTTCTGTTTGTCCAAAACCAAGTTGAAAAACTAAGATTAAAAGTAAACTTATTCTTTTCATAATTAGTAGTTTAAAGTATAGTTTACTTGATTTGAATTATCAATACTAATGTCTTGTTGAAGTGTAGAAGTAGTTTGATTTAAATTATTAAATACGGTATATTTTATTGTAATAGTTTGATTTTTAACCACATTTAGATAGGTTGCAAAGTTTGGATAATCGTTTTCCAAAGGATTGATAAACTCAATTTCATTTGGAATAATTCCAATATATTCTAGTTTTAATAATTCTATATTTGGATTCACATTATTTAAAGTTACATTTAAGCTTGTTAAAGTAGATTTTAAATATAGTTTAGTAATTGGTAGCTCAATTTGATAATTTGTGAAATTAGAAAAATTTATATTTCTAAATTGTTTACCATTTAGTTGGTTATTATCATCATTTGTTTCAACAACTATTTCTGTAAAATTTTTTGGCTGTGGAATTACCATTACGTATTTTCCATAAGCATCTGTTGTAGTTTTGCCTATATAATTATTTTCGGAAGGAACATAAAAAACAAAAGGAATTGAAATTGATTCTCTAGAAACATAAAGATTCACTTCTTTATTGGCTAAAGGAATATTATTTTCATTGACAACAGAACCTTTAATTACAAGTTTTGTATTTCCATCATATTGAATTTCGCAGCTTAAAATTAAGGGCATCAATACTAGTAAAAGAATTTTTTTCATAAACATGTTTAACTTAAGATGCGAAATTTATGTAATGGTTGCGTTGGTTTTCAACTAATTTTCAACTAATTTTTCAATATATTTTATTATAACTTTTCTATCAGTCAAATAATCAAACCAAACCGTATTTTCGGTTCTTTTAAACCAAGTCAATTGACGTTTTGAAAAGCGTCTTGTGTTTTTCTTGATTTCTTCGATTGCAAAATCGATAGCAGTTTTTCCTTCAAAGTAATCGAACAATTCTCTGTAGCCAACTGTTTGTAAGGCATTCAAATCTTTATTTGGAAATAATTTCTCAGCTTCTGAAAGCAAATCATCGTTCATCATAATATCAACACGTTGGTTGATTCTTTCATACATTATGGCTCTTTCAGCTTCCAATCCGATTATAATAGGCGTGAAGTTTCTTTTGTTCTTCTCTTTATTTAGAAATGACGAATAAGGTTTTCCTGTTCCGATACAGACTTCTACAAAACGCATCATTCGTTGTGGATTTTGCAGTGTTTGAGGATTGGTTTCTGTTATAAAATTGAAATAGTCACTATCTAATAGTTGCAACTGATTCTGAAGATATTCGATTCCTTTTGCTTCATTATTTATCCGAACTTCTTCTCGTACATTAGAATCAATTTCAGGAAAACTATCAAAACCTTTCAAAATAGCATCAACATACAAACCAGAACCGCCAACCATGATTTGAATGTTGTTTTTCTGAAATAATTCGTCTAATTTGGCAATAGCTTCCTTTTCGAAATCTCCAACAGTGTAATTTTCAAAAATAGATTTGTTTTGGATAAAATGATGTGTTGCACTTGCCAATTCTTCCTCACTTGGAACAGCAGTACCAATTTTCATTTCTTTAAAAAACTGACGACTATCACACGAAATAATATCACAACCAAAATGCTGAGCCAAAGCAATACTCAAGGAAGTTTTTCCTATGGCAGTTGGTCCGATGATAGTTATTAAGTAGTTCATTTGTTTTTTTTGTCATCCTGAGCCTGTCGAAGGACTCTTCTCTTTTTCAAAACTTCACAACCTTCAACACCTTATTTTTTCTCAAATAACTCTGAATAATAGTTCGTGTATCTCGATTATTTTGCATCGGAATAATTATATTTTTCAATACTTCAACATTCGTAATTTGATAATTTAAATCATAGAAACAATAGCCTTTGTAAATGCCGTTTTCAATTAAAACAGCACTTCGTTCATCAACTTTTCTACCTCTATCAATGATAATCATATTGTTATTTTCAAACGTCATTTCGTTGATAAAATCTTCAACTCGTTGGTTATATTCCTCAGGTGATTCTATTCCCAAACAAGCGCCGTTGCATTCTTTTATTTTGTGTTGGAAACATCCGTTTTGCGTTTCATACAATCCGTTCAATTTCTGACATAAATTATATTTCTCTGTGATTCTAAACAACGCATTTTTTCCTTCTTGAAGTGTTGTAAATGCTGTAATTTCTTTCTTTCTGCCATCAGCTTTTTGAAGACGTAAATTCAAGTAACCATTGTCGTCTAAAACTTCATACAAAGCATATTGAAAAATACTTTTACGCTGCGCACGATTGTAAATTGGTTTGTTAATTTTTATTTCTTCACTTTCTTTCAAAAGTGCAATCAATTCACTTCCAGTTTCTTCATAAGTTACAGCAAAAACTTCTAATTGAATCTTTTTGCATTTATTCGTTTTACCTGTAAAATGCTGATTGACACGTTTTTTAATGTTCTTGCTTTTGCCAATATAAACCAAATCACCTTTTTCATTGTGAATGTAATAAATACCAGTTTTGTAGGGTAAACTTTCAACAATATCAAGCAATTTTGGTGTTAAACCACTTTTAATTTCGGCTTTTATCGAACTAATTAAAATCTCTTTTTCAGTATCTTTTGATAATAATAATTTGAACAATTTGACGGTTGCTAATGCATCACCACTAGCTCTATGTCTATCGGTTACTGGAATTCCCAAAGCCCGAACCAATTTTCCCAAACTATAGGATTCCATTCCAGGAATAAGTTTTTTAGATAATTCAACCGTACAAAGTGTTGGACGAATAAAATCGTAACCCAATCGAGTAAATTCGGTTCTTAAAATACGATAATCAAATGAAGAATTGTGAGCCACAACAATACAATCTTGTGTGATTTCGATAATACGTTTAGCAACTTCATAAAATTTTGGCGCCGAACGCAACATAGCATTATTTATTCCAGTTAACTTAACAACAAACGGCTGAATTTCCTTTTCAGGATTCACCAAACTGATAAATTGATCCACGACTTCGTGACCATCATATTTGTAGATGGCGATTTCGGTAATTCCTTCTTCGTTGAATTGACCTCCAGTGGTTTCTATGTCGAGTATGCAGTACAAAATAGTATTCAGTGTTCAGTGTTCAGTGTTCAGTTTGTCATTCCGAAGGAATCTCAACTTTAATTATTATAATTTCTGTTCCCAAAGATACTACTTCCTATTCGAACCATAGTACTTCCGCATTCAATTGCCAATTGATAATCGCCAGACATTCCCGTTGAGATAGTGTTCAGTTGGCAGTTGTCAGTTTTCTGTTTACTTACTTTGTCGAAAATTGTTTTCAAGTTTTGGAATTCTTTTTTGATTTGGTTGTGATTTTCTGTGAAGGTTGCCATTCCCATCAATCCAATAATTCTTATGTTTTTCAGCTTTTTGAACTCGTCTGAAGATAGAATCTCTGTTAATTCCTTTTCATCCAATCCAAATTTACTTTCTTCTTCGGCAATAAAAATTTGAAGTAAACAATCAATAACACGATTATTTTTTTGAGCTTCTTTGTTGATTTCGTGTAATAATTTTAAACTATCAACTCCGTGAATCAAATTTACAAATGGAGCAATAAGTTTTACTTTTCGTGATTGTAAATGACCAATAAAATGCCATTGAATATCTTTAGGAAGTGCTTCATGTTTTTCAACTAATTCTTGGACATAATTTTCTCCAAAAACACGTTGACCAGCATTATAAGCTTCCATCAAATCAGCTACAGGTTTTGTTTTAGAAACCGCAACAAGTGTAACGTTTTTAGGAAGTTGTGATTGTATATTGAGGAGGTTTTGTTTTATTATTTCCATTTTCTTTCGTAAAAAATATTGTCTATTTTTTTAGATATACCATAAATCCAATTATTAAAGCTTTCACAGAAACTGAAATATGTGATATCATTATCTTTTTCTAAACTTGAAAAGTTTGTAAAAATACTATAAGTACCATTGTAATATGTGTTTAAAACTTTTATGTTTTTAATTTTATTATTTTCATAATATAATTCTACAAATACATATTCAACACTTTTTTTGTTATATATTGTTTCATATTCATAAGTGGCTTTAATTATTTCAGGTTGTGGAATAGGATAATCTGGACCGACTATTGCCATTGAATCAACTTTTATTGTATCTAAATATGAATTTTTATATATTTTTAATAAGGCATCTGTTTTAATTTTTAAAGTCTTTTTACGACTAACACTCACACTCCTTTCAATTTCAAATTTCTGTTCAATATTTTTTTTTGATTTTAAACAAATACTATCAATCTGCTTAATAGTAAGTGATTTGTTTTGAGAAAAAGATGCAGCCGAAATTAAGAAGAATAGAAGTAATTTTCTCATTTTAAATTTTGTTATAACTATTTTTCAGTATTTCGAACTTATAGTTCATACACCATCAATCCACTACGAAATTTAGGTTCAATATAAGTTGATTTTGGAGGCATGATTAAATTGTTGTCTGCCAAAGCTTTAATCTCTGAAATGTCAGATGGAAATAACATAAATCCTACTTCAAATTCACCTTCGTCAACCAATTCTTTTATCGTTAAAATTGATTGCTTTCCTGGAATGTATTCAATTCGTTCGTCGTTTCTCAAATCTTCTATTCCTAAAATGGGTTGCAATACTTTATCATATAAAACTTGTGCATCTAAATTTGATAATATTGAATTTTGCTTTTTGATATTGTCATTGTCATTTACTTTGTAAAACAACGCATAAAAAGCACCATCTAAATACATTCCGAATTCAAATTTTCCTTGTGGTTTCCACAATTCTTGTTCTTTGGTTTTGATGATGAAATGTTCTGATAGCTTTAGAATAAATTCTTCTTTCGAATGACCATTCAAATCACGAATGATTCGGTTGAACTCATAAATTTTGACATTACTTTCAGCAATTAGAAAACTCATAAAGTAATTTAAATTCTGATTTCCTAAATGATTGTCTTCATCAAATAATAATTCAGCCGAAGCCGAACGGTGGTGACCATCAGCAATATATAATTCTGGAATGTTTTCAAATTGTTTTTCTAACCAAGCTATTTCTGAATCAGAATCAACTTTCCAAAGTGTGTGTTTTTCTTTGTTGGTTGTGGCAAAATGATAAATTGGCTGTTCTTTTTTCTTTTCTGAAATCCAATTGTTGATTTCTGATTTATCAGGATAAGTTATCAAAACTGGTTCTGTATTGAAACCTGTTTGATGCAAATAATCTTTAAATAATTCTACACGATATTGCAAAGTATCTTCGTGTTTTTTGATGACATTATTTTTGTAATCATCAATTGAAGTTCCTGCTACAATTCCTGTAAATGACTGACTTTTAGTTTGAATTTCATACAAAAAGAAAGCTGGTTTTTCATCTTCAAGAAAAATACCATCGTTTTTGAAATCTTGATATTTATGAGCAACACCTTTGAAACGTTTATCCAAAGTAATCTTCTGCGAATGAACATACGCAGGATTAATCACGTGCAAAAACGAATACGGATTGAAATCCAACCACGAAGCCAATTCCGCAGGCGAATAGTCATCATAATTACGACAAGTTACCAACGCTACTTTATCAGGAGTTGGACGAACGGCTTTGAAAGGGATTATTTTGCTCATATTTTATAGTTTTCAGTCTCAGTCTCAGTATTCAGTTTACTGCGACTGAAAACTGTGACTGTTTACTTCAAAAATTGTTTAGAAACTTTCTCTGCTTTTTTACTTTCAGAATAATCGTAGAAACCTTCACCCGATTTTACTCCGAGTTTACCAGCCATTACCATATTTACTAAAAGTGGGCAAGGAGCATATTTTGGATTTTTGAAACCGTCGTACATTACATTTAGAATCGAAAGGCAAACGTCAAGTCCAATAAAATCAGCTAATTGTAATGGTCCCATTGGATGCGCCATTCCTAGTTTCATTACCGTATCAATTTCTTCAACACCAGCAACACCATTGTATAATGTTTCGATTGATTCGTTAATCATTGGCATAAGGATTCTGTTAGCTACGAATCCAGGATAATCGTTTACTTCTGTTGGCGTTTTTCCTAATTTTACAGATAAATCCATGATAATTTTAGTCACTTCATCAGAAGTGTTGTAACCACGAATAATTTCTACCAATTTCATAATCGGCACCGGATTCATGAAATGCATTCCAATAACACGTTCTGGGTGCACTACTTGAGCCGCAATTTGAGTAATCGAAATTGATGAAGTGTTTGTTGCCAAAATCACATTATGGTCGCAAACTTCACTCAATTGTTTGAAGATATTTAGTTTCAAGGTTACATTTTCAGTTGCAGCCTCAACTACTAAATCGGTTCCAACTACACCATCTTTTATATCGGTGTAAGTGATAATGTTTCCGATAGTTTTGTGTTTGTCATCTTCAGTTATTGTACCTTTTGCAACCATTCGGTCAAGGTTGGAAGCAATGGTAGCCATTCCTTTTTCTAAAGATTTCTCTGAAATATCGATTAATTTTACGGTAAATCCGCTTTGTGCAAAAGTGTGAGCAATTCCGTTGCCCATCGTTCCTGCGCCTATTACAGCTATTGTTTTCATTATGTTTGTTTAGTTTGTTTTTAATTAAATGATTATTTACTTTCCATAGAATCAATAATCATATAAGCAACTCTCAAAGCTTCGGTTCCATCTTCTAAAGTTACAATTGGAGATGTATTGTTATTTATTGCGTCTGCAAAAGTTTCTAATTCGTCTAAAATGGCGTTGTTTGGAGCAACTTCTGGATTGGCAAAATAAATTTGTTTCTTTTCGCCTTCTGCATTTTGTAAAATCATATCAAAATCACCTGAAACTTCTGGCGCATCTTTCATTTTTACAACTTCACAAATTTTATCTAAATAATCTACAGAGATGTAGGCGTCTTTTTGAAAGAAACGAGATTTACGCATGTTCTTCATCGAAATTCTGCTTGAAGTTATGTTGGCAACGCAACCATTTTCAAACTCAATTCGAGCATTAGCAATATCTGGAGATTGACTCAAAACTGAAACTCCACTTGCGTGAACGGCTTTCACTTTTGATTTTACAACACTTAAAATTGCATCAATATCATGAATCATCAAATCTAAAACTACAGGAACATCAGTACCACGCGGATTGAATTCTGCCAAACGATGCGTTTCAATAAACATTGGGCTTTCAATCATATCTTTCACAGCTATAAATGCTGGATTGAATCGTTCTACATGTCCAACTTGTCCTTTTACATTGTATTCTTTGGCTAAAGCAATGATTTCTTCTGCTTCTACAACAGTTGTTGCAATTGGTTTTTCTATAAAAACATGTTTGCCACTTTTAATAGAAACTTTAGCACATTTGTAATGTGAAAGAGTAGGAGTAACAATATCTATTACATCAACAGCGTGAATTAATTTGGCAATGGTATCGAAACGTTTATACCCAAACTCAGCAGCAATTTTATCTGCATATTCAGCATTTTCATCATAAAAACCAACTAATTCATATTTTTCAGATTGATTCAACAATCGTAAGTGTATTTTTCCGAGGTGACCGGCACCTAAAACGCCAACTTTAAGCATAAAATAAAATTTTATCAAAAATAGTAATTAATTGATAATTCGTAATTGATAATTGATAATTTGTTTTCTATTTTTACAAAATAAATACTTGCCCAAATTGAAAGATACAAACAAACATCAAGGACTTAGAAATCAATTAGCTAAACAGCTTGAAGAAAAAGGAATTACCGATAAAAACGTTTTGGAAGCTATAAAAAAAATTCCAAGGCACTTGTTTTTGAATTCAAGTTTTGAAGATTTTGCCTACCAAGACAAAGCATTTCCTATAGGTGCTGGACAAACCATTTCACAACCTTATACTGTAGCTTTTCAAAGTCAACTATTGGAAGTTAAAAAAGATGATAAAATTTTAGAAATTGGAACTGGTAGTGGATATCAAACAGCAGTTTTGTGTTTGCTTGGAGCCAAAGTATACTCAGTTGAAAGACAAAATGAATTATTTAAAACTACTTCACTTTTATTACCAAAACTTGGAATTCGTCCAAAACATTTATCGTTTGGAGATGGTTATAAAGGATTACCTAATCACGCTCCATTTGATAGTATTATTGTTACTGCTGGTGCTCCAATCATTCCGAAACCATTGATGGCTCAGCTAAAAATAGGAGGAAAACTAGTAATTCCTGTTGGAGATAAAGAGCAAATCATGACTATGTTAATTCGTAAAAACGAAACCCAATTTGAAAAACATGAATTTGGTGATTTTAAATTTGTGCCTCTTTTAGAAAATAAGAATTAATTTACAACGTTTCACAAGAATTACTATATTGTACCAAAATTAAACCAACCAAATTAATGAAAAAAATCATTGCCATTTGTATTCTGTTTGTAAATATATCATTTGCACAAACAGCTGAAAAAAAAGTATGGGATTTGTTATTGTCTAACAAGCGTGAAGATGCCAGAAAACTTTTCGATAAAGAATTAAAAGCCAAAATGACAACTAATGTTGATTATTTGATATTGGACGCTATGTTGCAATATGAAATGGGAACATTAGCATTTGATGATCAAATTTTAAAGCAATTTTTAGTTACTTGTAAGGAGAAAAATTATCTGTATCCAATTTGGTACAAACCTTACATGATGGATAATGCAAATACCAATGGTTACAATGATTATACCTACAAGAAAATAGATCTTTTAGCTGCTTCAGAAGTTTTTGGAAAAGATCCTTTGGTAATTTATTTCAAGGCGGTTTGCGATAGAAAAAGAAAAAATCCACAAGGTTTTAGCGATAATATTAAAAAATTGAATGCTATTGAAGATTGGCAATATTGTGGAGCTTTTGAAAATTTAAATGACAGTGGATTAGAAACAGAATACGAACCAGAAGTTTATGCTAATAACGATAAATTGTTTGATGCAAATAGCAACGGAAAAATTGGTTGGTATATTCCTGTTGACAAGCAAGAAGAAGGTTATCACTTTTATAGTAATGAGTCAGAATATGGTGACGGAATTATGTATTCTCAAGTATTTATTGATTCACCTTCTGATAAAGAAGTGTATTTAAATTTTGGTACTAGTTCTTCTATCAAAATCTTTGTAAATGATGCTGAAATTTATGCTAATAATATGGCAGAACACACCGATTTGAATGCCTTTAGATTGAAATTCAAGTTGTTGAAAGGCACAAATAGGTTATTAGTGAAATTCTCAACTAATGCTAGTAATGATAATTTCTTTGTGTCGTTAACAGATGAAACTAACAATAAGATTTCAGATTTAACGATTTCAAATAAGTATAAAACTTATAATAAATCAACTCTAGAGCAATTGAATGTAGTTGAATTGAATCCAACATTCGAAGATTATTTTAAAGATTTGATTGCTAAAAATCCAAGTAATGTTTTATACAAGATTTTATTGTTTGAAGCCTATTCTAATAATAGTAAAAATGATTTGGCAAACGATATCATTGAAGAATTAATAAAAGAATATCCTAAATCTTCTTTTATGCAAGTGCTTCAAATGACCAATTATTCTAATAAAAAGGAAACTCAAAAAGTTGAAGAGATTGCTAAAAATATGGAGATTAATGATGAGTTTTATTACTATAATATCATCAAAAAAATTCAAGATCAAGATTGGATGCGTTCAGCAAATATTGTTGAACTTGAAAAATTTCGTGAAAAAACCACCTCGGTTAAATCAGAAATGGTAACAACTTTGTTTGATTTTATTTTAGCTTCAAGAAAATCGGATATCAATTTAATGATTCAAAAATTGGAGGATTTATTTGCTAAATCGGATAACAATGAATTTTATGTTACCACATTTTCTGGGATTTATGAAAAGTTAAAAAATGATAAGGCTAAAACCATAAAAATGCTTGAGGACTTAGTTGCTTCAAAAGAGAATCTTATTGCTTTAAATCAATTAAGAGGGTATTACGAAGACGCAGATAAAAAAGATGATGTTGAGAGAATGATTCACGATGTTAGTACAAGATATCCTTATTCTAATGATTTAAGATTAGATTATATTAATCATTTGGTTGATGAAAAAAGATATACAGAGGCATTGGTTGAGGTTGACAGAGCTTTAGCTAATTTTCCTTATTCATTTTCTTTGATGGAGAAAAAAGGAACTATTTACAATAGTCTTAATAACGTTAAAGATGCTGAAAAATTCATCAGACAATCATTATCTCACAATTCTAGTAATAGTTCATTGCGTAAGAAACTTTATGATATTACAAAAACTCCAGATGAGATAGAAGAGGTAGCAACCAAAGATATCTATAAAGTTATTAAACAAAGAAGAAATTCAACTTTGAAAGGTGATTTTGGAGTAACAACTCTTTTAGATGAATACATCGTTAATATTTTGCCAGAAGGTGGAAGAAAATCTAAAGTTACTTTTCTTTATGAAATAACTTCAGAAAAAGGAATTGAAGAGCTGAAAGAGTACAACTTGCAATCTTACAGTAATAGTGTTTTAAAATCTGAAATTGTTAAGCAAGATGGTTCTATAGTTCCTGCAGAAGAAGGTGATGGTACTTTAGTATTTACCGATTTGAAAGTTGGTGATGTAATCTATATTCAATATGAAAGATATGAGAATTCTTATGGAAGATTCTATAAAGATTTTGATTTGTCTTGTTATTTCAATAGCTATTATCCTGCAGTAGAAACAGTTTTTGGATTTATCTATCCTCCAGGAACAGAATATATTTCCATCAACAACTAAAAAAGTAAATAATAAAACTTATATGATTTGGAAGAGAACAAATGTTCCTGCAATGGCTCTTTCTGAAGCTTATGCACCAAATTTTAGCGACTTGACCAATACTATTAGAATTAGTACTATAAAGTCGTGGAAAGAAATTTCAAATTGGTATTCTGATTTGGTTAAGAAAAATTTGAAATTAGATAAAATTACAAAGAAGACCTTTGCCGAAATTTTTCCAAATGGTGTTACTGGAATTTCTCAAGAAGAAATAGCTAAAAAAATATACTCTTATATAGGAAATAATATAAAATACAGCTCTTTAGATTTTAGACAAAGTGGTTATGTTCCCCAAAAACCATCTAAAACTATTACAACAAAACTTGGTGATTGTAAAGATGTTTCTACTTTATTCGTCGCTTTATCTCAATTGGCTGGAATGAAAGCTAATTTGGTTTTGGTGACTACAAACGATAATGGATTTACTTCTATGTTATTGCCATCAAATGACTTCAATCATTGTATCGTAAAAGTTGCAATTGATGGTAAAGATTATTTTTTAGAATTAACAGATAAGTATCTTCCATTTAAAGCATTGCCAAGTAGTTTGTATAATGCCAATGCACTTGTAATCTCATTTGATAAAGCTGAAAACGAGAAATCTAAAATTATTGGAATCCCATTTGATAATGCTTTGAAAAATGTTACAAATGCAGTAACAACTATGACTATTGATGATAAATCAAAAAGTTTCACAAATACTTTTACAATAAGTGGTGCTAATAAATCATATTATAATGAAATGTTTTCTGATGCAACTACAGAAGATGTTCGTAAGAAAAGAATAGAAGAGGATTATAATTCTAAATTAAAGAAAGTTGTTTCATTGCAATCTTCTAAAGTTGTTAAAAACGAAACTTACGATAAAGACATTACGTTTGAAACACAGTTTTCAATTTCAGAAAGAATTCAAACGGTTGGAAATCTAAAAATTACTGATATTCCATTTTTAGATAAAGTTTACACTAGAGATATTATTTCTTTAGAAAGTAGAAAATATGATATTGATTATTTTTCTTATGAAACAAGTAATGAATATAATTCTGAAGTAATTTTAAATATTCCACAAGACAAAAAGTTTACAGAAGTTCCAGAAGGAAAAACGTTTACTTTTAAAGGACATAAATATCAAATAGCCTTTGAATTAGTAAAACCAAATACATTAAAGGTAGTTAGAACAGTTACTTTAAATTGGGATAAAATTTCTACAACAGATTATTTAGAATACAAAAAATATGTTGAAGATGTAATTGCCGCAGAAGAACAGATAGTTGGATTTAAATAAAAATAAAGAAACCCATTCCTAAACAGAATGGGTTTTTATTTACTAATTATGTTTATATAACGCTCTAAACACTCTTTTTCTACTTGTGCAATAAATAGCAAAAAGTCTTCTTTATTATTTGAAGTTTGTGCTGTTTCAAGCGTTTTGTAATAGTTCATTCTAGTTTCGTAATCTCCTTTTATATTGGCAATAACGTATCCGTTTTGTAAAAGAATTAGATTCATTATTAAACGAGAAGTTCTACCATTTCCATCTATAAATGGATGAATAGTTACAAGTCTTTCATGCATTTCTGCTGCTAAAACAACTGGGTGCATCTTGCTTTTGTTTTCTTCATACCAAGTGAAATAGTCTTCCATTTCTTTTGCAACTATAAAAGGTTGAGGAGGCATATGACTACTACCTTTTATCATAACTTGTACTCGACGATAACGACCAGCATCTTCAGGAATAATTCCTCTTAAAATTAAATTATGAACAGAAAGTAGTTCTCTTTCGTTTAAAGGAAAATTGCGTTCCATTAATTGTTTAATGTAGGCTATAGCTTCAACGTGATTAATTGCCTCTAAATGTTCACGCATACTTTTTCCAGAAATAGTCAATCCTTCATTGATAACTAAATCGGTTTCACGTAATGTAAGAGTGTTTCCTTCTATTCTGTTACTTTCAAAAGTGTATTCTAATTCTAATGCTTGTGCAATTCTAAAACTATCAAATTGACGAAATTGGTTTAGTTTATTTTTTAGTGCATCAATATCATTTAAAATATTTTGTAAATTTTTTGAAATCGATTTTCTAACGAAACTTACGTTATATTTTATTTGTTCTTCAGCAAGCATCATTGCCTTCAAAGCTAATTCATCTGTACCAATTTCATAAAGAATTCGCTCTTTTAGCCAAGCAACCATTAAGGTTTCATAATCTAAATCTAAAACCTGCGCTAACTTGGCAACTTGTTCTTTAGTTGGTTTTCTTGAACCGCTTTCAAATTTACTAATCAATGCTTGATCAATACCTAAAAGTTGAGCCAACTCTCTAGTTTTTATTCCTTTTTCTTCTCTTGCATTTTTTAATAAAGTTTTCATTCTAATTAAAATGTTTTATTTTGTCTTGACAAATTTAGTCATTTTTTCAAGACAAAAAAAACAATAACAACATTTTTTAAAAATTTTAAAATGATTTTTTAATTCGTTCGATATCACGCTTGGTATCTTGTTCTTTTAAAGATTCGCGTTTATCGTAGGTTTTCTTACCTCTACAAAGTCCAATTTCGAGTTTGGCTAATCCTTTTTCATTAGTAAATAAACGTAACGGAATTATGGTTAATCCTTTAGTGTCAATACTTTTTTCTAACGATTTAAGCTCTCTTTTATTAAGTAGTAGTTTTCTTTCGCTGCGAGCTTTATGATTAAACTGATTACCAAAGGAGTATTCCTCTATAGAAGTATTAATGGCAAAAAGTTCGTTATGGTCATTAAACTCACAAAAACTTTCAGTGATGTTGGCTTTTCCTAGTCTAATAGATTTTATTTCAGTTCCTGTTAATACAATTCCAGCCGAATAAGTTTCGATTATTTCATAATCAAATTTGGCTCTTTTATTAAGTATGTTGGCTGTTTTTATCATTCTGAGGCAAATGTACTAACTAAATAGTTAAAAATAAAAGTAAAATTATTTAGTATCAAAAAAAATTTCAAACTATGATTTATATCAGTTTTTTTAAGAAAACTTGACAATAAATTTGTCCTATAATTTTAAAACTACAAACAAAATGAAAAAAATTTTATTAGTTGCAGCAATAGCATTATTTGGTTTAACTGCAAATGCACAAGAGAAAGAAAACAAAGGATTAGAAGGAACATGGTGGGTAGCTGGTCAAGTATCTTTTTCATCTGATGAAGAAGTTGGAACAAAAACTACTTCTAACACAATCTTACCTGTTGCTGGTTATTTCGTATCTCCTGATGTAACATTAGGATTAGGAATAGGTGTTATTGGATCAAAAGAAGAAACAACTGTTGGTACTACAACTACTACAACTAATGATGTAACTGCATTAGTAATTCAACCTCTTGTAAGAAAGTATTGGGGTCTTGGAGGAAAATTTTATTTCTTCGGTCAAGCTTCACTTCCTATAACAATGGGAAAAGATAAACTTTCTGATGATAAAGTTACTTCTTTTGGAGTAGATATTGCTCCAGGTTTTGATTTTATCGTTAATAAATGGATGACTGTTGAAACTACTTTTTCATTAGTAAATTTAACTTCTACTTCAACTAATCCAAATGTTGGTGATAGTACAAGCGACTTTAGTTTTAATGCAAATCCATTCGATTTAAATCCAGGAAACAGAAGTGTTGGTGGATTAAGAGTTGGTGTTAAATTTTTATTCTAAGAGATTAGATTATATTTAGAGTTATTGGTTAGTCCCGATTTAGTTCGGACGGAAAGGTCATCATTTTTTAATGATGACTTTTTTTTGCTATTATATTTAAAAAATTATTACATTCGTAAAACCAACCTTAAAAAAATACTAGTATGACAAAAAATTTTCTAAAAATTATCATTTTATCAGTGTTTGTCTTTGCTTCATGTTCTAAAGAAGATTCATTTGATGAAATTTCAGTCGATGCTTCTCAAAAGGATCCATTAACAGCACAACAAGTAAATGCTCAAATAGATGAAGCTATTGCTACAAAAGGAAGCTTCAGTTGGAAAAATGCTTCAAATCATTTACTTTGGAGTGCATCATTTAGAGGAAATCATATCATAACTATTGGTTTTGGTAATTCAGCTACAGATTTTGATAGAAGTAAATCAGCAGATAATGCTAAAACACAAGCTAGTATTCTGAATCTAGTTGCACATTATGAAGGAAAGTCTAAAGAAGATGTTTTACTTTCAAGTGATGCCTATTTGAATTTAGTTGATGTTTACATTGAAAAACAAGAAACAATTATAGCCTTAAGAAAAGCTGCTAAAATACGTTACGTTGAACCAGGTGATTACAAATATTTTGAGACTGCACAACAAAAAGTATCTTTAGCAGAATCTAGTTCTTCAGGTTCCTCAGGATGTGGATTTGAATCGTCAACATTAAGTACTTCCGATTTTACTACGGTTACTCCAGGTGCTAAAGTGCCATGGTCGTTTTACCAACATAATATTCCAACTGCTTGGAATACTGCCACAGGTCGAGGCATCACAATTGGAATCATTGACACAGGAGTTTCTCCAAATCAAACTTTGTTGGGTACTAATTTTAATGATGGTCTTTCAACTGGAAGAACAATTCAAAAATATGGAACTTATGTAGATTCAATTTGGCCTTGGAGTACAAGTACTGACGGACCAAATGATCAATGTGGTCATGGAACAAGTATGTCATCTGTAGCTGCAGCACCAAGAAACGATAATGGTTTGCCTGTTGGTGTTGCTTACAATTCTAATCTAGTTGTTTACAGAGCTGCTTCTAATGTTGTTTTAGATGGATATCACGAACAAAATGGTGTAAAAAATGCTTTCACAGCTTTAGCAAATAATACTAGTGTAAAAATCATTTCAATGTCAATGGGTCATATTTTTTCTGTTGGGAAAATTGAAGATGGTGTGAAATACGCTTACAGTAAAGGAAAATTAATCTTCTGTGCTGGTGGAACTTCTACAAGCTTTACTAATTTTGTGGGTGTTATTTTCCCAGCTTGGATGGCAGAAACAGTTGCCGTTACTGGAGTTATTGAAGGAACATCTAACCAAAAATGTGATGTTTGCCACTCAGGTGGAAAAATTGAATTTACGATTCAAATGCAAAGAGCAGCTTCAGGTAATACAGTTCCAGTTACAAGTTATTATGATAATCAAAATGATTATGAAGGTGGTTCTTCTGTAGCAACGGCAACAACAGCTGGAATTGCTGCGTTAGTTT
>JAAFHW010000006.1 GCA_013298525.1 Flavobacteriia bacterium | reverse complement strand
GATGGATACGATGTAATTTCAACTATTGATGTTTATATTCAAGATATTGCTCATCACGCTTTGTTAAAACAGTTAGAAGAATATGGCGCTGAACACGGTTGCGTTGTCGTAATGGAAACTAAAACAGGTCAAGTTAAAGCGATTTCTAACCTAGGAAGAGACGAAAAATCAGGCAATTATTATGAAACTATAAATTATGCTGTAGCTGAATCCCACGAACCAGGTTCTACGTTCAAATTGGTTGATATGATTGCGCTTTTAGATGATAATAAAGTAGATACGTCAAAAGTTTACGATAGTCGTGGTGGAACAATAATCTACAGAGGTGATAAAGTTCGTGATTCACATGAAGGAGGTTATGGGAAAATTTCTTTAGGAAGAGGTTTTGAAGTTTCGTCCAATACTATTTTAGTTCAAGCAGTTGTAGAGAATTATAAAAATAATCCAGAACAATTTGTAAATAGAATTAACAATTTAGGATTAAACAAACCTCTTGGATTACCATTTCAAGGCGAAGGAAAACCTATTGTTCATCAACCTTCTGATAAAAGTTGGCATCCAAACACATTGCCTTGGATGGCGTTTGGATATAACGTTGCAATGACTCCTTTACAAACTTTGACATTGTATAATGCTGTAGCAAATAACGGAGAAATGGTAAAGCCACAGTTCGTTTCTGAAATTAAAGAATGGAATAAAACCATCAAGAAATATGATAAACAAATTATCAATCCGAAGATTTGTTCTGATGCAACTATCAAAAAATTAAAATCATTGTTGTTGAATGTGGTAAAAAGAGGAACAGGTGCAAAGCTATATTCTAAAGATTTTTCTATGGCAGGAAAAACAGGAACAGCGCAAGCCAATTATGGGACTAATGGAGGAAATGAGAAGCATTATATTTCTTCTTTTGTTGGATTTTTTCCAGCTGAAAACCCTAAATATTCTTGCATTGTAGTAGTTCACAAACCAAACACTTCAATGAATAATTATTATGGTGCAGACGTTGCCGGACCAGTTTTCAAGAGAATCGCACAAAAGATTTTTACCGACGCACCATCAACAAATGAAATAAAAAATCTTGATAAAAAAGTAGCCAAACAAGAAACTAAATATCAAGAGTATTTTACAAAAGCACAAAATGTAAAAAATACAATACCTAATCTAAAAGGAATGCCAGGAATGGATGCAGTAGCTCTTTTGGAAAATTTAGGAATTAAAGTAAAAGTAAAAGGAATTGGAAAAGTGAAGAATCAATCGATTCAAGCCGGACAACCTATTATCAAAAATACAATCATAACACTAGAATTATCGTGATCGTTTTAAAAGACATATTATATAAAGTTGCTATTGAAGCTGTAAAAGGTTCAACGGAAATTGCTGTGAATAAAATCGAATTCGATTCGAGAAAAATTCAAGAAAACGACATTTTTGTAGCAATTCGTGGAACAGTTTCTAATGGACACGGCTTTATCGAAAAAGCAATTAATCTTGGAGCCGTTGTGATTGTTTGTGACACATTACCAGAAGTAATAATTACAGGAATTACCTACATTCAAGTAAAAGATACTAATTCGGCATTGGCTTTTATGGCTTCCAATTATTATGATAATCCATCCTCAAAATTACGTTTAGTTGGAATCACAGGAACTAATGGTAAAACCACTATTGCTTCACTTTTGTACCAATTATTCAAAAAAGCAGGATATAAAGTTGGTTTGCTTTCTACTGTAAAAATAATGGTTAATGATGTGGAACATAAAGCAACACACACAACACCAGATTCTTTAACCATCAATTATTTTTTAAATGAAATGATTGAAATCGGTTGTGACTATTGTTTTATGGAAGTGAGTTCACATGGTGTTCATCAAAAACGTACAGAAGGATTGCAGTTTGAAGGTGGCGTTTTTACTAATTTATCGCACGATCATTTAGACTATCATCCAACTTTTGCAGAATACCGTGATGTTAAAAAATCGTTTTTTGATCATTTACCAAAGTCTTCTTTTGCTTTAACCAATGTTGATGACAAAAATGGAGCTGTAATGCTTCAAAATACCAATGCAAGAAAGTTGACATATGCCTTAAAATCATATGCTAATTATAAAGCTCAAATTCTAGAAAATCAACTTTCAGGATTGTTGCTTAAAATTAATGAAAATGAGGTTTGGGTAAAACTTATCGGAACTTTCAATGCTTATAATTTACTAGCAATTTATGGAACTGCAGTTGAATTAGGATTAGAATCGCTTGAAGTTTTGAGATTACTATCCGAATTAGAAAGCGTTTCAGGTCGTTTTCAGTTTATTGTTTCAAACGATAAGATTACAGCTATTGTAGATTATGCTCATACGCCTGATGCTTTAGAAAATGTTTTGAAAACCATCAATGATATTCGCACAAAAAATGAGCAATTAATAACTGTTGTAGGTTGTGGTGGCGATAGAGATAAAACGAAAAGACCGATAATGGCAAACATCGCAACACAAATGAGCGATAAAGTTATCATCACTTCTGATAATCCACGAACTGAAAATCCGTCAACGATTATCGCCGAAATGGAAGCAGGTGTTGAACCACAAAATTTCAAAAAATCACTTTCTATTGAAGATAGAAAACAGGCTATAAAAACTGCTTGTCAATTAGCAAACGCCAATGATATTATTCTAATTGCAGGAAAAGGTCACGAAACCTATCAAGAAATTCAAGGTGTTCGCCATGATTTTGATGATATGAAAATTGTAAAAGAATTTTTAGAACAAATGAACAAATAGTAAAACTCCAAAAATTAAAATTCCAAAACCCAACGATTGGAATTTGGAATTTAAAAATTGGAATTTAAAAAAAGAAGATATGTTATACTACTTATTTGAATATTTAGACAAAACACTTGACATTCCAGGAGCTGGAGTGTTTCAATATATTACGTTTCGTTCGGCTATAGCGTTGATGTTATCATTAACACTGTCAACTATTTACGGAAAAAAAATCATTACTTTTTTGAGAAATCAACAAGTTGGTGAAACGGTTCGTGAGTTAGGTTTAGAAGGGCAAACTCAAAAAGCAGGTACACCAACAATGGGTGGGTTAATCATCATTTTCGCAACGTTGATACCAGTTTTGTTATTAACTAAATTGAATAATATTTACATTATTCTTTTAATTGTCACTACACTTTGGATGGGAACTATTGGTTTTATTGACGATTATATCAAAATCTTCAAAAAAGACAAACAAGGATTAAAAGGAATTTTTAAAGTTATAGGTCAAGTTGGTTTGGGAATTATAGTGGGTTCAGTATTGTATTTTAGTCCAGCAGTTACAGTTCGTGAGAAGTCAGCAACGCCTATCACTTTCAACCAAACTGGAAATACAATTTCACAACCTGCAAAGGAAATTAAGGCAACAACAACAACAATTCCGTTTACAAAAAATAACGAATTAGATTATGCTCAAATCTTAAAACCATTTACAGATGATTATCAAAATTGGGCTTGGTTGGTATTTATTCCAATTGTAATTTTCATTATTACAGCAGTTTCAAATGGTGCCAATTTAACCGACGGAATTGATGGTTTAGCCGCAGGAACATCAGCAATATCAGTACTCGCGCTCGGTATTTTCACATTTATTTCGGGTAATATCATTTTGTCAAATTACTTGAATGTGATGTACATCCCAAATTCAGGAGAGATGACCATTTTTATTGCTTCTTTCGTTGGAGCTTTAATCGGATTTCTTTGGTATAATTCTTATCCAGCATCAGTATTTATGGGTGATACAGGAAGTTTGACTATTGGCGGAATTATAGCGGTTTTAGCAATTTCGGTTAGAAAAGAAATGTTACTTCCAGTTTTATGTGCCATTTTCTTTGCCGAAAGCGCCTCGGTAATTATTCAGGTATCTTATTTTAAATACACCAAAAAACGTTTTGGCGAAGGAAGAAGAGTTTTCTTGATGTCACCATTACACCATCATTATCAGAAAAAGGGATATCACGAGAGTAAGATTGTAACGCGTTTTTGGATTGTAACCATTTTATTGGCGATTGTAGCAATTGTAACCTTGAAACTGAGATAATGAAGCGATTAGTAATTCTTGGAGGTGGAGAAAGTGGAGTTGGAACAGCAATTCTAGGAAAGAAAGAAGGATATGATGTTTTTGTATCTGATTTCGGAAAAATTAAAGACAATTATAGAGACGTTCTTAATCAATATGAAATACAATGGGAAGATGAACAGCATACAGAAGATAAAATTCTAAATGCTGATGTTGTAATGAAAAGTCCAGGAATTCCAGAAAAGGCTCCAATTGTAAAAAAGCTAATCGAAAAAGGAATTCCAGTAATTTCTGAAATCGAGTTTGCTAATGATTTTACAAAAGCAATGACCATTGGAATCACAGGAAGTAATGGTAAAACAACAACAACAATGTTGACATATCATTTGCTAAAAGAAGGAGGATTAAATGTAGGATTGGGCGGAAATATTGGAAAAAGTTTTGCATGGCAAGTCGCCGAAGAAAATTACGACTCTTATGTATTAGAATTAAGTAGTTTTCAGTTAGACGGAATCATAAATTATAAGCCACATATTGCCATAATTACTAATATAAGTCCAGATCATTTAGACCGATACGAATATAAATATGAAAATTATATCGCATCGAAATTCAGAATAACAATGAATCAAACCGAAGAGGATTATCTCATTTATGATGCAGATGATGAAGCTATCGGAAATTGGTTAAAAAATAACAAAGTAAAAGCACAATTAATTCCATTTTCGATATCAAAATCAATTGAAAACGGAGCATTTTTAAATAACAACACTATGGAAATCAACATCAACCAAGAAGAGTTTTTAATGGAAACGGCAAACATTGCACTTGAAGGAAAGCACAACATGAAAAATGCAATGGCAGCAACTTCTGTAGCGAATATTTTGCGCATCAGAAAACAAACCATTCGCGAGAGTTTGTCTAATTTTCAAGGAGTTGAACATCGTTTAGAAAAAGTGCTAAAAATTCATAATGTGCAATACATTAACGATAGTAAAGCTACCAATGTTAACGCAACTTTTTTTGCTTTAGATAGCATGACAACGCCAACAGTTTGGATTGTCGGAGGCGTTGATAAAGGAAATGATTATGCTGAATTAATGCCATTAGTTCACGAAAAAGTAAAAGCAATTATATGTCTTGGTGTTGATAACAAGAAAATAATTGATGCTTTCGGAAATGTTGTAGATATGATGGTTGAAGTAGATAATATGCACGATGCAGTAAATACAGCAAGACACATCGCAGAAAAAGGTGATACTGTTCTATTATCTCCAGCTTGCGCAAGTTTCGATTTATTTCAAAACTACGAAGACAGAGGGAATCAATTTAAAAGAGAAGTTAGGAATCTATAATATTAGATATTAGATTTTAAATATTAGATATGACAAACGATCAGCTTAAAAATAGAACAAAGCAATTTTCATTATCTATTTTAAATCTAATTGAAAATATGCCAAACTCAATGTCAACAAGAGTTGTCATTAATCAAATTGCTAAAAGTGCAACTTCTGTTGGAGTAAATTATAGAGTAGTTTGTAGAGCAAGAAGTGATAAAGAATTTGTTGCGAAGTTAAATATTGTTTTAGAAGAAGCAGATGAAACTCAATTTTGGCTAGAAATAATTGAAGAAATGAAATGGATTAATAAAACAGAATTGGATGTTTTGCAAAAGGAAGCTAATGAATTAGTTGCAATTTTTGTTTCAACACTCAAAACTGTAAATAACAGATTAAATAGTAAATAAAAGATAAGTATCAACGTAAAGAATATCTAAAATCTAATATCAAATATCTAATATTAAAATGAAACAACTAATAAGCAGACTACACGGAGATAAAGTCATTTGGGCATTTGTTGCTCTTTTGGCGCTGTTCTCTTTTATGCCTGTTTTTAGTGCGAGTAGTAATTTAGCTTACATGCGTCACGGCTCAGGAAATGCCTTGACCTATTTGCTGAAGCATGCTATTCACATTACTATTGGTTTCGTTATAATTTATCAAGTTCACAAAATTCCGTATCATTATTTTAGAGGAATTTCACGAATTGCATTGCCAATTGTTTGGGTTTTGTTAGTCTATACTTTGGTAAAAGGAACTGTAATTGATGGAGCAAATGCCAGTCGTTGGATTCAAATTCCATTCATTGGGATATCCTTTCAAACATCAACATTTGCAGCAATTGTGTTGTATATTTTTGTAGCAAGGTATTTGTCCAAAAAAAGAGAAGTTGCACCCGATTTTAAGCAATCGCTTCTGGAACTTTGGTTGCCAGTATTTGTAACTGTCGGATTGATTTTTCCTGCGAACTTTTCTACGGCAGCTTTAATTTTTTCAATGGTTATTATGCTAACTTTTATTGGTAAATACCCATTAAAATATATCGGAATTATTCTAGGAACAGGATTGCTTTGCGGATTGTTTTTTATACTAATTGCTAAAAAATTTCCAGATGCTTTCCCAAATCGTGTGGATACTTGGATTAGTCGTATTGATAATTTTACAAGCGACAAACCAGATGAAGATGATTATCAAATTGAAAAAGCGAAAATTGCAATAGCTTCAGGAGAAATTTACGGACTTGGACCAGGAAAAAGTGTTCAAAAGAATTTCTTACCGCAATCTTCTTCTGATTTTATTTTCGCCATTATTGTGGAAGAGTTTGGGCTTTTCGGAGCTTTTACAATAATTTCAATTTACCTTTTATTGTTGTTCAGATTTGTTGTAGCATCTCATAAAGCCAATTCGCTTTTCGGTAAATTAGTCGTCGTCGGACTAGGTTTTCCAATAATATTTCAAGCATTAATTAATATGGCAGTTGCTGTTGAGTTGTTGCCAGTTACAGGACAAACTTTGCCATTAATTAGTTCTGGAGGAAGTTCTGTTTGGATGACATGTATCGCTCTCGGAATTATTCTAAGCGTTACCAAAAAAGAAGAAGAAATTGCAAAAGAACTCGAAGAAGCCGAAAGAGAACTTGAAGAAAAGAAAAAAAGAGACGAAGTTTTACAAAGAATTATCGATAGAGAATTGAATGGTGTAGAAGAGGAAGTTGATGAAAATCAAGAAAAGGTTAACCAAATGAAAGCATCTATCAAAGGCAAAATAATGGAGGAAGATTTTTCAATTGAAGAAAATCCAATGCTAGCCATAAAAGGAATGCGAAAAAAATAAATTGAACTGCCTTTTAAGGCAATAAGATAAAAATGAAAAAATTAAAATTCATATTAAGTGGTGGCGGAACAGGTGGACATATCTATCCTGCAATCGCTATTGCCAACGAATTAAAATCGCGTTTTCCAGATGTGGAGTTCCTTTTTGTAGGTGCGCAAGATAAAATGGAAATGCAAAAAGTACCTCAATCAGGTTATGCTATTGAAGGACTTTGGATTGCAGGTTTACAAAGAAAGTTGACGTTGCAGAATGCCATGTTTCCATTAAAATTAGTTAATAGTTTATGGAAATCTAGAAAAATAATTAAGAAATTCAAACCAGATGTTGTCATCGGAACAGGCGGATTTGCAAGCGGGCCATTATTGCAAGTTGCTAACAGTTTGAATATTCCAACAGTTATACAAGAGCAAAATTCCTATCCTGGAATTACTAATAAATTATTGAGTAAAAAAGCCAATGCCATTTGTGTAGCTTATGAAAATTTAGAAAGATTTTTTCCAAAAGATAAAATTGTGTTTACAGGAAATCCTGTTCGTCAGGATATTTTAGATATTGATTCTAAAAGAAGTGAAGCTTTGTCTTATTTTAATTTAGATGAAAATAAAAAGACATTATTAATCATTGGCGGAAGTTTAGGTGCAAGAAGAATCAATCAATTAATTGCAAAAGAACTTGATTTTTTACGAAATAATAATTTGCAAATATTTTGGCAATGTGGTAATTTATATATGGCAGATTATAAACATTTTTCTGAGATAGAGAATGTTCAAGTGGTTTCTTTTATTGATAGAATGGATTTGATTTATGCTGCAGCAGATTTCGTGATTTCTCGAGCTGGAGCTTCGTCAGTATCAGAATTATGTTTGGTTGGAAAACCAACAATTTTTATCCCATCACCAAACGTAGCCGAAGATCATCAAACAAAAAATGCGAAAGCAATTGTAGATAAAAATGGTGCTTTACTAATAAAAGAAAGTGAGTTAGACGAAAAATTCGAATCAGTTTTCAATAAACTAATTTATGATGAGAATTTGCAAAAAAGTCTAAGCGAAAACATGAAAAAATTAGCCAAGCCAAACGCAACAAAAGATATAGTTGAACAAATAGTAAAATTGATAAAATAAATTCGTGCAATTTTCACAATCAAAATCATTGGTGAAAATTCGTGAAATTCGTGTCAAAAAAAAGGAAAATGAATCTAAATCAAATACATAACGTCTATTTCATCGGAATTGGAGGCATCGGAATGAGTGCTTTGGCTCGCTATTTCCAGAACATTGGAAAAAATGTTTCGGGTTACGATAAAACACCAACGATGTTGACCGAGGAATTGATTGCTGGCGGAATGAACATTCATTTTGAAGATTCAATTGCTGCAATTCCTTCGGATTATTTTGTAGAAAATACCTTAGTAATTGTTACGCCAGCAGTTCCAGTTTCGCATTCTGAATGGAATTATTTTGTAGAAAGAGATTATGTAATTAAAAAAAGAGCCGAAGTTCTTGGTCTGATTACAAAAGACACGTTCTGTTTTGCAGTAGCAGGTACACACGGAAAAACAACTACGTCAAGTATTCTTGGCCATATTATGTATGAAAGTGGAGCTGATGTTACAGCATTCCTTGGTGGAATTGTAGAAAATTATCATTCTAATTTAATCGGAAGCGGAAAAACAATAACCGTGGTTGAAGCCGATGAGTTTGACCGATCTTTCTTGCATTTACATCCTAATATTGCTTGCGTAACCTCAATGGATGCGGATCATTTAGATATTTATGGAGATGCCTCTGCAATTGAAGAATCATTTAGAGAATTTGCCAATAAAGTTTCGGATAAAACCAAAATATTTGTCCCAAAAGGATTGGATTTAGAAGGATTGACCATAGCAATTAATGACGAAGCAACATTCAAAGCGTTCAATATTCGCATAGAAAATAGCGCTTATGTTTTTGACGTTCAAACACCAACAGAAATAATAAAAGATATTGCTTTTGGTTTGCCTGGACATCATAATTTAATGAATGCGCTAATGGCTTTAGCAATGGCCAAAACTTATGGAACCCCAACCGTGTCCATTGCTAATGCTTTAGCTACATTTAAAGGTGTACAACGAAGATTTTCGTATCAAATAAAATCAGAAAATCGCGTTTATATAGATGATTATGCACATCATCCAACAGAAATTAATGCCGTGCATCAAGCGGTTAGAGAATTATATCCAAATCAAAAAGTTTTGGCAATTTTTCAACCTCACTTGTTTAGTAGAACAAAAGATTTCGCAGACGATTTTGCTAAAAGTTTATCGCAATTTGACGAAGTTCTTTTGTTAGATATTTATCCAGCAAGAGAATTACCAATGGAAGGAATTACAACTTCTTGGTTAATGTCTAAAATGACAAATGATAATAAAAAATTAGTTTCAAAAGAAGAACTAATTGGCGCAATTTTGGAAAGTGATGCGAAGATAATTGTAACGATAGGAGCAGGCGATATTGGCGAATTAGTACCATCAATAAAAAAAGCTTTAGCTAAATAGCTTCGGACTTTAGTCCGATGAAAAAAATAAAAATAGAATAAAAAAACAAAAAACGAAATATTAAAAAATTAAAACAATTATGAAATTTCTAAAATGGAACAATATCCGATTAATACTAATGTTTGCATTGGTTGTTTTTCTGTATTCGTTTACGTCAAATAGAAATTCACATCGTAAATTAAAGAAATCAGAAGTGATTTTTGTTGGAGATAATAACAATTTTGTTAAACAAGAATCGGTTAATAAATTGTTAATAGAAAATAGTTCAGATGTAAAAACCATTGAAAAATCGGACTTAAATTTGAACAAATTGGAAAATTCTATCAACAAACATCCTATGGTTGAAAAATCAGAAGTTTTTGTAAGTGTTGATGGTGTTCTAAAGGCGGTGGTGAAACAAAAAACACCCATAGCAAGAGTGTTTAGTGAGGAAGGTTCGTTCTATATTGATTATGAGGGAAATAGAATGCCACTTTCTGATATAAGTACAGCTAGAGTACCGCTAATTTCGGGGGTTATTGACAACAAAAACAAGAAGAAATTATCCGAAGTTTTGAAGATGATTTACAACGATGAATTTTTGAAAAAAAATATCATTGGTGTGCAAGTTTTGCCTGATGCGAGCTTAATGATGACCAACAGGAACTATGATTTTAAAATCGAGTTTGGCAAAATGATGAATGAAGAAAAGAAATTTAAAAATTATAAAGCATTTTTTCAGAAAGCAGTTTCAGATACGATGCTAAATAATTATAAGAAAATAAATTTGAGATTTACACATCAAGTTGTTTGTACAAAATAACTTCTAGTAGAAAATCAAGAAAGTAGAGATAGAATAAATATTGTATCGAGCAAATTAGTTGACAATATGGAGAACAGAGAAAACATTGCAGTTGGTTTAGACATCGGAACTACGAAAATCGTAGCGATGATTGGTAAGAAAAATGAATACGGCAAACTTGAAATTTTAGGTCTTGGAAAAGCCAAAAGTTTAGGTGTGGCTCGTGGTGTTGTAAATAATATTACACAAACCATTCAATCCATCCAACAAGCAGTTTTAGAAGCGGAAGAAAACTCAGGATACAAAATCAATGATTGCGTTGTTGGTATTGCCGGACAACACATTCGTAGTATTCAACACACAGATTATATCAGTAGAAGTAATCCAGAAGAAGTAATTAGTGGAAAAGACATTCAATTACTAATTGATCAAGTTAATAAATTAGCGATGTTGCCAGGTGAAGAAATTATTCACGTGTTGCCACAAGAATTTAAAATCGACGGACAATCAGAAATCAAAGAACCAATTGGTATGTATGGTGGACGATTGGAAGCAAGTTTTCACGTTGTTGTTGGACAAGCAGCTTCTATCAGAAATGTGGGAAGATGTATCCAAAGTTCAGGAATTGAATTGTCAGGATTAACATTGGAACCTTTAGCTTCGGCTGATGCGGTTTTAAGTCAAGAAGAAAAAGAAGCAGGTGTTGCATTAATCGATATTGGTGGTGGAACAACAGATTTAGCTATTTTCAAAGATGGAATCATTCGTCACACTGCTGTAATTCCTTTCGGAGGAAATGTGATTACAGAAGATATTAAAGAAGGTTGTTCTATTATCGAAAAACAAGCAGAATTATTAAAAGTAAAATTTGGTTCGGCTTGGCCAGGAGAAAATAAAGACAACGAAATTGTTTCAATTCCAGGATTACGTGGTAGAGAACCAAAAGAAATTTCTTTGAAAAACCTATCTAAAATCATTCACGCTCGTGTGGTTGAAATTATAGAACAAGTTTTTACAGAAATAAAAGTTTACGGTCACGAAGATCCAAGAAAGAAATTGATTGCAGGAATTGTTCTTACAGGTGGTGGAGCGCAATTGCAACACATCAAACAATTAGTGGAATACATCACAGGTATGGACACTAGAATTGGTTATCCTAACGAACATTTGGCAGGAAATTCTAGCGAAGATATTTCAAGTCCATTATTTGCAACAGCAGTTGGATTAGTAATGAATAGTGTAGCTAACAATACGCAAAGCGCTTACAAATTAGAAGTAAGTCAAGCTATTCCGCAGCCAAGACCAATTGCAAGACCAGTTGTTGAAGAAGTGCAAGAAGTAACACAACAACAAGAAGAACAAATTGAGAATAAAGTTGAAAAAGAAGTAGAAACAACAGAAGGAAAAATCAGAAAATCATTTTTTGATAAGTATGTTGATAAAATCAAAGATTTCTTAGACAACGCAGAGTAATTTAATATTAGATTTAAAATATCAGATATTAGATTTAAATAGTAAAACAAAACTAGAATACAGAATAAAATCAAACAAAACCAAAATAGTATGATAAGCAACTCAGAATTTGGAAGCATCTCATTTGATTTACCTAAAAATCAATCAAATGTTATTAAAGTTATCGGAGTTGGTGGCGGTGGAAGCAACGCAATCAACCACATGTTCAAACAAGGAATCAAAGGTGTAGATTTCATCGTTTGTAATACTGATTCTCAGGCATTACAAAACAGTCCTGTGCCAAATAAAATTCAGTTGGGTGTAAACTTAACAGAAGGTTTAGGAGCAGGAGCAAATCCTGATGTTGGACAACAATCAGCAATTGAAAGTATCGATGATATCGAAAAAATGTTGGATAGCAACACCAAGATGGTTTTCATCACCGCAGGAATGGGTGGAGGAACAGGAACAGGTGCGGCTCCAGTAATCGCTCAATTGGCTAAAGAAAGAGACATACTAACGGTTGGTATTGTTACAATTCCTTTTCAATTTGAAGGAAAGGTACGTCAAGACCAAGCATTAGCAGGTGTTGAAAGATTAAGAAAACAAGTAGATTCATTAATTGTTATCAATAATAATAAATTAAGAGAAGTTTACGGAAATCTTGGTTTCAAAGCAGGTTTCTCTAAAGCTGACGAAGTTTTAGCAACTGCATCACGCGGAATTGCTGAAGTAATTACACATCACTACACACAAAATATCGATTTAAAAGATGCTAAAACGGTATTAGCAAACAGTGGAACAGCTATTATGGGTTCTGCAATTGCAAGTGGTGAAAATAGAGCTAAAGACGCTATCATTTCTGCTTTAGATTCTCCATTATTGAATGACAATAAAATTTCAGGTGCTAAAAACGTATTGTTGCTTATCGTTTCGGGTACTAACGAAATTACTATTGACGAAATCGGAGAAATCAACGACCACATTCAAGCTGAAGCAGGTCACAACGCCAATATTATTATGGGAGTTGGTGAAGATGAAGCTCATGGTGATGCTATTGCAGTTACAATTATTGCAACAGGTTTCAACGTAGAACAACAAAACGAAATCGTAAATACAGAAGTTAAAAAAATCATTCATTCACTAGAAGATGAGCAAAAGTTAGTTCATGACTTAACTCAAAAGCCAGTTGATTTTTTTCAACCGAAGGTAGAGACTCCAATTGAAGTAACTGCCGAAGTTAAAGAAGAAAAAATTGTTTTCGAATTAATCGAAGATGAAGTAAAACCAGAACCAGTTGTAGCTAAAGTTAACGAAAACGAACTAATTGCGATGAACGATTTCATCCGTAATTTAGATGTAACTTTCGAAATCGTTTCGCCTATAAAAGATATCGATTTTACTTTTACAACTCCAGCAGTAAACGAAATTAAAGTTGTTGAGCCACAAGTTGTAGTTAAAGAAGAAGAGCAAATTACATTCTCTTTCGATTTACCAATTGCTAAGCCGGTTGAAAATACAATTGAAGAAGATAGAATTATATTCGATTTATCTGCAGAAACAAAAGATATTAAAGTTAACGAACACGTTGAATTTGTTCCAGTAACTGAAGTAAATCAAAACGGAGTTATCAAATATTCTCTTGAAGAATATATGGAAATTGAAAACGATTTATTGAGTTCTAAACCAGCTGCTAAGTTGGAAGAGCCAATCGAAGAGTCATTAAATTTCACAATGAAAGTAGCTGAGCCAGCAAAACCAACTTACGCTACGCATTCAGATGATATTTCTCCAATGGAAATGACTATCGAAGAAACTTTAAAACTTCGTGCAGACGAAAGAAGACGTAAATTAAAAGAATTCAATTACAAGTTTCACAACAATCCATCGAGAGTTGACGAACTTGAAAGAGAACCAGCATACAAAAGATTAGGTGTAGATTTAACAGAAAATCAAAACCTAAACAACAATTCAAGAATGTCATTAGGAACAGATAGTAACGACGATATTCAGTTACGTTCTAACAATTCATTCTTACACGATAATGTAGATTAATCATAAGTTAATTAAAAATGGGTAGCCCGAAAGTTCAATTGAAATTTCGGGTTATTTTTTTTACCTTTGTGTGGCTTTTTGGATGCATGCTGAAGAATTTCAGTAGCGAATGGTTTGCGCATTTTTGTAATCCATTTTCCTGCTATACGAAGTATCTTTTTTATTGCCAGAAGTTTTTTTGTTGCCTGAGGCACTCGAAGGCAACAAAAAAGGATACTTACTACTATCAGGGCTAATAAGCAATCCATTTGAATAAAATCTAATATCTAATATCAAAAATCTAATATAAAATGAGTTTACAATCAAAAATAATGGACGTAATGAAAGATGCCATGCGTTCTAAGGATACAGTGGCATTGGAAGCATTGAGAGCTATCAAATCAGAATTATTGTTAGCGCAAACAGCTACAGGTTCAAAAGAAGAAATTTCTGAAGCTGACGAAATCAAAATTTTACAAAAACTTGTAAAAATGAGAAAAGACAGCGCCGAAATTTATAAAACGCAAAACCGTCCGGATTTAGCAGAACCAGAATTAGCACAAATTACTGTAATCGAACAATTCCTTCCAGCACAACTTTCAGAAGCTGAAGTAGAAGCAATCGTATCTAAAATCATTGCAGAAACTGGAGCGTCAGGAATCGCTTCAATGGGAAAAGTAATGGGATTAGCCTCAGCACAAATCGGTGGACAAGCAGAAGGAAAAACGATTTCAGCTATTGTTAAAAAATTATTAGTTTAATTTATAAGTACAAAGTACGAAATACAAAGTACGAGGAAAAACTTTGTATTTCGTATTTCGTACCTCATACTTCAAATTGGCTTTGTAGCTCAATTGGATAGAGCACTGGATTTCGGCTCCAGCGGTTGAAGGTTCGACTCCTTTCAAAGTCACAAAAACCAATAGACATTTGATTATATTATACCTTCTTTTTGCTGCTGTAACAGTATATTTTTTCTTTGTTATTTACTCAGTAATCGAGGAAAAATATGGTGTGCTTTTCAATAAACCATTTTACATTCATTTTTATCCAACTGTAAAAACATTAGATGCTAATCAATCCTATGTTTTAAACAAGCAATTTGATTATTACAATTCACTCTCAGATAAAAAGAAAAAATATTTCGAACATCGCGTTGCAACTTTTATAGAACGATATGAATTCATAGGTAAAGAAGATTTTATTATAACTGATGAAGTTCAGGTTTTGATTGCCTCGACGTCTGTAATGTTAACCTTCGGTTTGAGAAATTATTTGTACACCAATATTGACAAAGTAATCGTTTATCCATCGGTTTATTACTCGGAAATTAACGATGCTTATCACAAAGGTGAGTTTAATCCACGAATGAAGGCTATTGTTTTTTCATGGGAAGATTTCAAAGCAGGTTACGAAATTAAAAACGATAATTTAAATCTCGGAATCCACGAATTTGCTCACGTTCTTCATCTTCACGGTATGAACAGTCAAGATACAAGTGCCATAATTTTTTCAAGAATGTATGATAGAATTCGAAGAGAAGTTGAGTATCCTGCCAATAGAGAACGATTAGTAAATTCTGATTATTTCAGAATATACGCTTACACTAATCATTTTGAATTTTTGGCTGTTATTATCGAACATTATTTTGAATCACCTCATTTATTCAAACAAGAATTTCCAAAACTTTTCGAAAATGTAAGCAAAATGTTGAATCATAAACATTAGCTTTATTAAATTAAAATTTTACAAATATGAAAATAGTAAATTATTTATTGCTTTTAGCTTTTGTTTCTTGTACAACTGCAACTAAAAAGGAAGCCTTGTTATTCTCATTTCCTAAAAAAATCAAGGAAGTTTCGGGAATAAAAACAGTAACTAATTCTGATTTAATTTGGGCAATCCAAGATAGCGGAAATCCTAATAAAATATACGGAGTTGACCAAAATGGAGAAGCTTTACAAACAATTACAATAACTAACGCTGTAAACAACGATTGGGAAGATATTACTTCTGATAGCAAAGGAAATTTATATGTCGGTGATTTTGGAAATAATGATAACGACCGAAAAAACTTGTCAATTTTTAAAATAAATAATGAAAACCTTGGGAAATCTGAAGTAGCATCAGATTATTCCATCACATTTAATTATCCTGAACAAACCGATTTTCCGCCTAGTAAAAAAGAATTATTTTATGATTGTGAAGGTTTTTTCGAAATGGACAATCACTTTTATTTGGTAACAAAAAACAGAAGTAAAAACTTTGACGGAACAACTTTTCTGTATAAAATTCCAAATATTCCTGGAAATCATCAAGCTGTTTTACTTGGAAAATTTAAAACGTGTAACGATTATGATTCTTGCGTAATTACAAGTGCTGCAATAAGTCAAGACCATAAAAAAGTAGCCATTTTAGGTCATGATACCGTTTGGGTTTTCGAAAATTTTAATGGTGACAATTTTCTAGAAGGAAAAGTAACATCCTATCAACTTGATAATTTTTCTCAAAAAGAAGCCATTTGCTTCAAGGACAATAACACCTTATTTATAGCAGATGAAATTGATAAAAAAACTGGTGGAGGTGATTTATATAAATACGTTATTTCTGATTTAAAATCTAGAAAATAAGACCAAATCATCTTGGAGTTAAAGTTTGACATTAGCTAAAACGCCAAAAAATTATTGCATTTAAAATCAACCATTTTTAAAAACCGATTTCACAGTTTCTTCATAATTTCGAATGCTTTTTGCTTTCCTAATATTTTTTTCAACTTTATGCGGATTATCAAAAGTAGTTGAAAAGTATTCCCACAAATGATGCATTTTCAATAAAATATGAGTTGCGCCAGATAAAGATTCACTATAACCTTGATAAAGTGTATCGTGAAAATCACTAAACAATTCCATTTTGTTTTTAGGATATTCTAAAGTGTTTTCTTTAATCATACTTGGCAAAAAAGGATCAGAAATCAATCCTCTTCCAATCATCCAATGGTCAATTGTAGGAAATAATTCTTGCATTTCTCTAAACTTTGCTACCGAAGTAATATCGCCATTGTAATATAATTTGTGTTTGGTAGTGTCAATACATTTTTGAAAAGCATCAAGATGAACGCCACCTTTGTAAAGTTGTTTTCCAATGCGAGCGTGAATGGCAATATTTTTAATTGGATATTTATCAAGAATTGGTAATACATCTAGAATTTCATCGGTTGTGTCATAACCCAATCGCATTTTCATAGAAACAATTATGTCAGATTCCGAGTGAACTCTATTAAGTATGGCATCTATTTTTTCGGATTCTTTTATCAATCCCGAACCCATTCCACATTTTGTTACCATCGGATAAGGACAACCTAAATTCCAATTTAATTCCTTATAACCTAATTCCTGAACATATTTTGCTACAAATAAAAATTCGTCTGCATCGTTAGTTATCACTTGCGGAATGCATTCTAGCGTGTTATTGTTTTCAGGGAGTAAATCTCGCTCATAAGATGACTTAATTACTAGTTTTCCGTTCAAACGAATGTAAGGCGAATAGAATGTGTCAATTCCGCCAAAATATTTGTTTTGGGCGTTTCTAAAACGAAAGTCGGTAAATCCTTGTAAGGGTGAAGATAATAAGGTATAACTCATGAAATTTGATGTTGTGCAAACTTAATAATCTTTTATCAACTATCTGATTTTTGTCATGTTTATATTTTGTATCAAGTGGTAACTTTAATCAATTATTTTAAAGTTAAATGTCATGAAATCGCCATTAACAAAAAGTTTGTTGCAAACAAACACCAATAAATAAAAAGGCGATACCATATATGACCGTCACAAAATTAAATTTTACATATATGAAAAAAAATGTACCAGTGTCAACTATAATGACATCAAATGTAATAAAGTTAAATCTAACAGATGATTTAACCAAAGCAGAAAGTTTATTCAAGAAACATCATATCAGACATATTCCTGTAGTTAGCGGAAATCATATTGTTGGAATGTTAAGTTACACCGATTTATTGCGAATTTCCTTTGCAGATGCTATTGATGACGATGAATTAGAAGTTGATGTAACCGTTTACAATATGTTTTCAGTAGAGCAAGTTATGGCAAGAAATTTAGTAAAAGTTTCGCCTGAAACAACAATCAAAGAAGTAGCTGAAATACTATCTAAAAGAGAGTTTCATGCTTTGCCAGTGGTTCTTGACGAACTTTTGGTAGGAATTGTAACAACAACCGATTTAATAAAGTATTTAATAGACCAATACTAAAAATAAATGCTCCAATTGGAGCATTTATAATTTATCTTGAAGTCATTTTCTTTAATTCAGAAATTGTCTCTGTCGGATTTTCGGCTTTAAAAACAAAATTTCCTGCGACCAAAACATCAGCGCCAGCTTCGACTAATTGAACTGCATTTTTACTAGTTACGCCACCATCAATTTCAATGATAGTTGGAGCATTGTTTCTAGTGATGATTTCTTTTAATTCTTTTACTTTTTTATAGGTGTTTTCAATAAATGATTGTCCGCCAAAACCAGGATTAACACTCATAATACAAACCATATCAATATCTTTAATCACATCTTCCAATAAACTAACATTGGTATGTGGATTTAAGGCAACACCAGCTTTCATTCCTTCTGCTTTGATGGCTTGTAATGTTCTGTGCAAATGCGTACAAGCTTCATAGTGAACAGTTAGTATATTAGAACCTAAATCAGCGAAAGTTTTAATGTATCTATCAGGATCGACAATCATTAAGTGAACATCGATTGTTTTTTTTGCATGTTTAGAAATAGCTTCTAAAACTGGCATTCCAAAAGAAATATTCGGAACAAAAACACCATCCATAATATCAATATGAAACCAATCGGCTTCAGAGTTGTTAATCATTTCGATGTCGCGTTGTAAGTTGGCAAAATCAGCGGCAAGAACCGATGGTGCAATAAGTGTGTTTTTCATTTATGCTGAATTTATTTCAGCATCTTATCTGCTGAAAATGTTAGTTGTGTTTATTCTGAATTTACTTCAGGATTTTTGTAATTGCAAAGGTAAATTATATTTAAAGAATCTGAAACTACTTTGTTGAGAATCTGAAACGAGTTCAATAGAATCTGAAACGAGTTCAGATTAAAAAACAAAACTCCGGTAATCAGCCGGAGTTTCAATCATCAATCAAAAAACGAACAGTTTTGAAACTGTTGTTGCGTTTATAGGATTAACCTAAATATGTTTTCAAGATTTTACTTCTTGATGTATGTTTTAATCTACGGATTGCTTTTTCTTTAATTTGACGAACACGCTCACGAGTTAAGTCAAACGTTTCACCAATTTCTTCTAATGTCATTGGGTGTTGATCACCTAATCCAAAGTACAAACGAACTACGTCTGCTTCTCTTGGAGTTAAAGTTTCTAACGAACGCTCAATTTCTGTACGCAATGATTCGTGAATTAATTCTCTATCAGGATTTGGAGATTCACCAGAACGTAAAACGTCATAAAGGTTAGAATCTTCTCCTTCAACAAGAGGTGCATCCATTGATAAATGACGACCAGAGTTTTTCATTGACTCTTTTACATCATTTACTGTCATATCAAGTTCTTTTGCAATTTCTTCAGCAGAAGGTGGTCTTTCATTAGATTGCTCTAATAAAGCATACATTTTGTTGATTTTATTGATAGAACCAATTTTATTTAATGGCAAACGAACGATACGAGATTGCTCTGCAAGCGCTTGAAGAATCGATTGACGAATCCACCAAACCGCATAAGAAATGAATTTGAAACCACGAGTTTCATCAAAACGTTGTGCAGCTTTAATCAAACCAAGATTTCCTTCATTAATTAAATCAGGAAGTGTTAAACCTTGATTTTGATATTGTTTTGCAACTGAAACCACGAAACGTAAGTTAGCTTTAGTCAATTTTTCTAAAGCACGTTGGTCACCAGCTTTGATACGTTGTGCCAATTCTACTTCTTCGTCAGCAGTAATAAGGTCAACTTTACCAATTTCTTGTAAGTATTTGTCTAAAGAAGCAGTTTCACGATTAGTTACCTGCTTGGTGATTTTAAGTTGTCTCATGTATATTTTTCTCCTTTACTTTAAAGTGTTCAGATAGTTATACGTAATGAGTTACAAAAAAGTTACAAAATCATTAATAATTTTTAAAAAAGTAAATCAACCTGATTGTTTAATCGTTCTATATAATAATCAATTTTTCGGTTGGCACGATTAAAAAACAAATTTTGTTCCTTAATTCCAGATTGGTTCAATGCTTTAGAATTTAGAATTTGCTGATTAAAAAACTGGTGTACATTTTTGCAACTTTCTTTGTTGTCAGTAATAAAATAGCCTAACAATGTATAAGGAATAAACATTGTGAGCTTTTCTTCAGTTTCAATTAACATATTGTTGTTGAGCAAAATCAACTCATTGTAGTATATAGAATAATTCGAATTGGATTTGTTTGATTTGTCTTTTATCAAATTCAAAATCCGTTTTAAATCTAAATACAATGCTGTTGCGCTTTTAAAATTCAGCAAGCCAGATTCGTAAAAATATAATATTTGCTGCAAACTACTATTGATTGTTGTGTCGTTCCAAACTTCTTTTACAGTAACTTTTTCATATATTTTTTTCAATTTATGGGTGTGTTCCATGAACGATTCGTCGATAACAAAGTTCTCAAAAGATACGTTAGATTGATTCGGATTTAACAATGTCAACCAAACGTAGGCTTTAAATTTTGACATTATAGTTCCTTCCATAAAATAAAAAAGCGGAATATCCTTTGCTGAATAATATAAAGTTGCTTTTTCGTTAGTAGCCAATTCTTCAATGCGCTCAGCCGATTTTTTAAAATAGGAAAGCATATCTTTTAACGAAGTTATTTCTATGGTTTTTTCAACAATTACTTTATCGTTTTTTAAAAACAATTTATCTAATGAAATGTTGAAATGATTTGCCAACAGCAATGTTTCATCAATAGAAAATTTACTCTTGCCTGAAACTCTTCGGTGTGCGGCATCATAACTACTATTTAGAATAGCAGAAATTTCATCATTTAAGGAAGCTGAACTTGAAAGTTGCTTTCTAATTTCTTTTAAAAGTAGTTCTTGATTCGTCATAATTTGCGATAATCACAAATATATAAATTTTATTTATTAAATATCGCCAATACACTTGTATTAATCGCAATAATTTTGAACTATAATTTTAAAACAATAATTATGAAGAAAACAATGAAAAAAAATTTAGAATCGTTCAATAGGATGGATTTAAAAAGATATTCAAAAATTATCAATGTTTATTTAAGACGGCAATCGAAATTTTTATTACTGTTTTTAATTTCTTCTTGTAGTGTTCAAAATGAGGTAAATAAAGATGATTACCACCATATTTCTAAAACATTTACTGCTAAATTTTATGACAAGTTGGATACTATTAATGTACAATATGATAATAGGATCTTTACTAGAAGTTTAACAAAAGAGTTTACAAATAATGACAATGTAGATTATACAAAACCAATTCAAATTCAAATTATCGATAACGAATTGTATTTAAAATTTAGTGATAAAAATAACAAAGACTATGTTTTAAAATTTTTTGGAAAATATTCAAAGCGAAAGTTTGTTTTTTATACAAACTATGAAACAATCACATTTCCAATTCTTTTTATGAGAAAAGAAATGTCAAAATATTCAATTTATTTATCCAAAGAGGACGAAATAATTTTTGAAAATCATAATGTAAACGAAGGCATGTTGTTACTATTTGGCGCTGGTAGTTCTTCTAATAAAGATTATAAATTTAAACTTATAAATAATGAATAAAATGATGTTTTTAGTTTTGATAGCATTTAAGATGAATGCTCAAGACACTATTGTTTTTCCTAAAATAGATTTGTATAAAAGAAATATAATTGAAGTAAGTTATGGAAAGCCTTTAGGACAGTTATCAGACAAGTATGAAAGTTCAATTAATACAGCATTTTATATGAGGACAAAAATTGCTAAACGACAGTTTATAGATTTTGGTGCTGAGCTAAGTGGTATTATTAATGGAAGAGCAATAGAGTATAAAGTTAATGATGAGATTATTTTTTTGGATGGGAGTAAGTCTAGTTTTTTATTAGGTTTGAGATATACCAGATTTATTGTACAATCTAAAGGTAAAAATTTTCATATAGAATCTAATACTGGTTTAGGTTGGAAATATCTGCATTATAGTAAGCCAGATAACGAAGAATTTAAAAACATAGATTTAAAACCTGCTCTAAATACAATTTGTTTTTCGCAAGGATTTAAAGCTGTGATTTATGGTTTTGGTTTGCATTGTAGTTATCACTATTCTCCCTACACACTTTTTAATTCTAAAGCAGAAAGTGATTTTGGATCATCATCTTTAAATTTTGGTTTGTCTGGAAGTTGGAATTTTTAATATTGTAATCAAAAAAACAAAACCCCAAGTCAACTAAATGAATTGGGGTTTTCTATATTATAAAAAATAGTTATTCAACATCAAAATATTCTTTCAAATACACAGGAATACCTTCGTCTGAAAAACCTTCAATTACAATTTCAAATATTCCAATTTTATCAGAAGTATAAAATGATATATTTGATGTGTTTATATCTAATTCTGGTAACCAAAGTAACTGATACCTGTAATCTGGTATTCTATCTAAAGTTGATTTGTCAGTGTAATTTGGTTTGAAATAATTTTTCTTTAATACTGGTAGATCTATTGTTCTTTTTATAATAAAGTTGCCTTTGAGTTTACTTTCAAAATCTTGTTTTTTTGTAATAAAGCTAATTAAGCCACTATATAGTTTATTCCCATACGTATAACCTGTATTAATGGTGCAAATTTTATAAATATCAGATGCTTTGTATTCAAATAACTCATTGATATCTTGAGCAACCAAACCATCAATTAATACCAATGGCGGTTCATTGATTTCAGTATTAGGGTCATAATCATTTAATCGAAGTGAGTATTTTCCGTCGTTTTTATTATAGTTCACCTCTTTTACTACCTCAATAATCGTTTCTTTAATCGTTGGAAAACGGTTGTAATTATCTAAGATATATTCGTTTACAAAAGGTTCGTAAAATAGAGTAGGATAATTGATTTTGGCCAGTGTATCTGCTTTTTTTGTATAATAGGTATTCTCTATTTGACTAGCAATGGAATGTTCTTCAATAACTGATTTAAAATCGGATGTTAAAGTGTAATCATTTTCAAATTTCAAATTTGATTTATTCAAAGTAAATGAATCATCAACATATATAGTGAACTCATCTTTTGATTTATCGGCAATTTGAATAATTATGTTTGAATCAAAATAAGCTTTGTCAATAGAAAAATAAAATTTACCATCAGCATTTGTTTTAACTAATTTGGTTGTAAAAGATTTGCCAGGAATTGAAAGCGAAACAGAAATATTGCTAACGGAGTTTAAATTGTCTTTACTTGAAATTTTCCCACTTATAATTTCACCTCTTAATTCTGGTAGAACATAGTTATTTTCGTCAAGAATTATTTTTTGGTCAGCATCTGAATTTTTAAAATCTGTAATATTGATTTTTGAAATAGCAGGTAAATCCTGAACTTTTCTAACAGATAATGAATAGTTTCCTTTTTTTAGCAACTCATTTTGAATTGAAAGTTTCAAGTTTATCAATTCTCTAGTTGTGAATTTTTTCTTATCCAAATTAATTGTTAATCCAGAATTGGAAACTTCCGGTGATTCTTTTAAAATGCTATTTTTAGAACTTATTTTATTTTCAGAATCAGATTGAAATGGATTTATAATTGTAATTTCAGATTCAAATGATTTTGATTCAAATTTGTTTTGCATCCATTTGGTGTAAGCTAAAAGCTTGTAAGTTCCAGTTTTTATTGTAGATGGAATAAAGAAATCACCTTGAGCAATTCCATTAGTTAAAAATAACTTATGCTTAAAAAGTACTTGATTGTTTACTCCAATCATTTCTAAATAGGCCACTTTACTTATTTTACTTTGCTTGAAATTTAGTGGATTCAAACAATTTAATTTGTAAAATAAAGTTTCTCCTGAAACGAAAGAAGTAGCGTTTAGATGTAGGTAAACATTTTCACTTGTTGAAATTGTAGGTGTATCTTTCTGAGCCCAAATATTTGAACTAGTAATTATAAAGAGTACGATTAATATTTTTTTTAGTCTATCCAAAATGAAGGTCTTATGTTAGATGAAAATGAAGTGCAATCTCCGCATGGAGTAGGGTATAATTCATATTTGTTATTGCTAAAATTATAATATACCATACTGCCTGAGTTTAAAACGCTTAAAACAAAATATCCTGAACATGTTAAATCCAAAAGAGCAAAGCAATATTTAAAGAAAAATTCTGGGTCATTACTTCCCAAAAGAGGATCTGGTTGACATTTGTAAGGGTATTTTGGTTTTAATTGATTTGGGAAAACATCTTCAAAATTAAAGAAGATTCTTTGTGATGAAACAGATGAAACTTCGAAATAACCAATCACTTTTTCATCAGGATTTTCTAAACTTTTGATGTTGCCAAAGAAAAAGCCTGGTTGATTTTGTGATAAAATTCCTTCGGTACCTGACAACTCTTTCAATGTTTTGTAATACGTATGGGATGCTAAATTTTGGACATATTGTTTGACAAAAATGCTATATCTGTTTGCTATAGTATAATCACTATCTTTAATGAATCTTACTGGGAAAATAACCCTATCTTCAGATAAATCATTCGTGCTTGTCAGAATTATTTTGTTTGATTTTTTTGTTGAAAAACAAATTTGTGCTTCAGTTGATCTTGGTACTAAATTGATTGTACCTGGTGGATCTGCTCCTGGTGGACCATATACTACTTCTGCTATTACAGGAAGCCATTTAGGAGCAATTATTTTATTTGTTTCTTCGTATTCATATCTGTAATATTTTGAACTATTAGTTGGGTCAAAACTATTTACAATCATTTCAACACCTCTTTCTCCATCAACATTATTTACAGTTGGAACTATACTTTGTATACTTGTTTCGTTAGTTAAAACTTCAGTTGTTGAAACATAGCTTTTCCCATTATCGGTAATTATTTTTAACTGATATTGTCTATTTGGTTCTGCTTTGAATTCACTTACAGAGATATATTTATCACCTTGTTCAGTAAAGTCATAGGTGTTACCAACGTTATCTTTCAAAATTACTACTGCATCTGTCACTGTTGTTGGACCATTTTCTTCTAATCTGTAGGTTTTAGTAATTTTGATTTCTTGATGTTTTAGTTCGTTAGTAATAGTTGCTTCTATTACTAAAGCTTCTTCATAATTGCTTGTTTGAAGCGCATATGGATCGGTGCAGCTAGTAAAAAATACAGCTATAAAGAGTACGATTAATATTTTTTTTAGTCTATCCAAAATGTAGGTCTTATGTTAGATGAAAATGAAGAGCAATCTCCACATGGAGTAGGGTATAATTCGTATTTGTTGTCTCCAAAATTATAATAAACCATACTGCCGGAACTTAGAACACTTAAAACTGTAAATCCAGAACAAGTTAAATCAAAAGATGAAAAACAATATTTAAAGAAAAATTCAGGATCATCATTCCCTAAAAGAGGATCTGGATTGCAATTGTAAGGATATTTTGGTTGTAACTGATTTGGGAAAATATCTTCAAAATTAAAAAAGATTCTTTGTGTTGAAACAGATGATACTTCAAAATAACCAATTACTTTTTCATCAGGATTTTCTAAACTTTTTATATTGCCAAAGAAAAACCCTGGTTGGTTTTGTGATAAAATTCCTTCAGAACCAGATAGTTCTTTTAATGTTTTATAGTAGGTATAGGATGCTAAATTTTGAACGTACTGTTTAACTAAAATACTATATCTGTTTGCTATAATATAGTCACTATCTTTAATAAACCTTACAGGAAAATTAACTCTATCTTCAGATAAATCATTTGTACTAGTCAAAATTATTTTGTCTGATTTTTTTGTTGTAAAACATATTTGTGCTTCTTCTGTTCTTGGAACTAAATTAATAACTCCTGGTGATGGTGTAGGACTTACTACAGCTTTTACAGGAACCCATTTTGGAGCAATTATTTTATTGGTTTCCTCATATTCATACCTGTAATATTTCGAACTATTAGTTGGGTCAAAACTATTTACAATCATTTCTGCACCTCTTACTCCATTTACATTAGTTGCTGTAGGCACAATGCTTTGAATACTTGTTTCATGTGTTAGAACTTCAGTTGTTGAAACATAACTTCTTCCATTGTCAGTGATTATTTTTAACTGATATTGTCTGTTTGGTTCGGCTTTAAATTCATTTACAGAAACATATTTATTTCCTTGTTCGGCAAAGTCATAAGTATTACCTAAATTGTCTTTCAAAATAACAACAGCATCCGACACTGTTGTTGGAAAATTTTCTTCCAATTTATAGGTTTTAGTAATTTTAACTTCTTGGTATTTCAGTTCGTTAGTTATTGTAGCTTCTATTACTAAAGCTTCTTCATAGTTGTTAGTTTGAAGTGCATAAGGTTCAGTACAACTTACAAAAAACGTAGCTGATAAAATAAGAATGAAAATTTTATTTACATAATTTTTCATAATTTTTAAAATTTAAAGTTATAAGTAATAGTTGGTACTGGAATTGCGAAAATAGATGTTTTGTAAGCTTTAACTTGGCCTTTTTCAGTTACAAAAAACACTGAATAAGGATTGTTTCTACCTAAAACATTATAAATTGAAATATTCCAAAAACCATGGGCTAATTTTTTTAACTTATGAGTTCCTTCAACATTAAATCCAATATCCAATCTGTAATAATCTGGAATTCTAAATTGGTTTCTATCACTGTACAAGGTGAATTCAGAATTTCCATAAGTGTATTTTCCAATTGGATAAGTTATTGGTCTACCAGTTTGATAAATGAAGTTACTTGAAAAACTATATCTTTTTGTAAATCTGTAATTCAAAACTACACTAACATCATGAGGCTTGTCAAAATTGGCTGGAAAATAATTTCCACCATTAACTTTTTCATCATTAAACTCACTGTCAAGTTTTACAAAGGTTCTTGAATAAGTATATCCTATCCATCCGTTTAATCGTCCACTATTTTTCTTTAAAAGAAATTCTATTCCATAGGCTTTTCCTTTACCTTGTAATAGTTGAGTCTCAATATTTTCGTTTAGCAATAGTTGTGCTGCGACTTTATAATCAAGGAAATTTTCAGATTTTTTATAATATCCTTCTAAACTTATTTCAATGTCCTTTGCAGGAATATTTTTATATAATCCTAAAGAAAATTGTTCTGCAACTTGTGGTTTTACATTCAAATCTGACAACTTCCATGTGTCTGTAGGAGATTGTGTCGTATTGTTAGATAGTAAATGAATGTATTGATAGGTTTTGTCATAACCTCCTTTTAAAGAAAGATTATCTGCAATAATATATCTTGCTGCAATTCTAGGTTCTAAACCACCATAAGTTTTAATTATTTCATTTTTTTTGAATTCTTTAATCTCAGTGACAGTTCCTTCATTTAATGGCACTCCTTCTTGATAAATTCTTTGGGAGGAGGCACCCAAAGCTGAAAACGTAGAATATCGAAATCCAAAATCAATTAATAATTTCTGACTAATTTTATAACTATCCGATATATATGCAGCCGATTCAATTCCTCGTTCTTTGTTTATGTTGACAGGAACAATTTGCGAATCATTACTTTTTGGGTCTAAAAAACCTGGATTTACGCCATACACTTTTGACGAAATTCCATAATTGATTTTATGCTTATCATTTAAAGTATAATTCATTTTAGCCATAACATTGCTTTCGTTTATTTTGTACCCAAAATCAAAAGCAGTTAGAATATTATTTCCTTGATAATCAATAAAAAATCTGTATTCACTATTGGTAAATAACAAAGCTCCTTTGTGTTTGTCATTAAAAGTGTGTTCATATTTTAATGAAACCAATCGATTACTGTATTTAAATAAAGAATCAGATGAAATACTGAAAGCATCATGACTGTAATAGAATGTTGATTCGAAATTGTTTTTTGCATTAAACTTATGATTGTATTTCACAATACCATCATAGAAGGAAGCTTGACTATTTTTTAATGACTCTTCTTTTAAAGAACGCAAAATCCATCCAGAATAAGTAGCTCTTCCGCCAACTAAAATGCTTGATTTATCTTTTATAATTGGTGTACTCAAAGCTAAATTACTTGTTACAGGACCAATTCCACCTTCGCCAGAAAACTTTGTTGGGTTTCCATTTTTTGAAGTAACGTCAAATACTGACGATAATCTTCCTCCAAATTCAGCAGGAATACTTCCTTTATAAATGTTTGCTTTTTTAGTTGTGTAGGGACTTACTGAAGAAAAGAAACCAAAGAAATGTGCTGGATTATAGATTAAAGCATTGTCAAGTAAAATTAGATTTTGATCTTCCTTTCCACCACGAACATTATATCCTGCAGAACCTTCGCCAGTTTGTTTAACGCCAGGAAGAATTGTGGCTACTTTAAAAATATCTCTTTCTCCCAGAACTAAAGGAATGTTTTTAATTCCTTCAATATCTATACTTGTTACACCAGAAATTGCTGATTTAACGTTCTCACTTTTTTTGGCATTGATAACTACTTCATCTAAAACATTGAATTTTTCATCAAGTTTTATATTCATCGTACCATCATTATATAAAATTATTTTTTTGACAATTTTGTTATGACTAACTAAATCTGTTTCAATGTAATTAATACCAACTGGAACTTCTAATTTATAAAATCCATCAGCATCAGTTGTGGTGCTTATTTTTTTATTTTGAACTTTTATAAAAACATTAGACAAAGCTTGACCAGTTTTAGAATCTTTTAAGTAGCCAGTTAAAGTGCAAGTTTTTTTGTCCGCTTTTTTAGATTCTTTTCCTATTACTGTTACAAAATCATTTTTCTTAGGTTTGTTAGTTAAGGTGTCATTGTCTTTATAAAATACTGGTTTGTTGACACTGTTTTCTATTTCATTTGCAATTGATTTTCCAAAAAAGTCATCAGGAAGTTTGTCTCTAATAATGTTATTTTTCGAGAGAATGATTTTATTCTTATCAATGAAAAAATTGATTTCAGTTGGGTTAAATATTTGATTTAAAAGTTCGTCAATAGTTATATTTTTATAGCTTCCTGTAATTAGTTGTTTGTTGTTGTCAAGCCATTCCTTTTGAAAGAAAAACTTGAAATTACTTTCTTTTTCAATGGATTCAATAGCAGTTTTTAAATCAACGGAATTAAACTCAAACGAATATTTCTTACCATTTTCTTGGGAGAAAACCATAAGTTGAAAAAACAGAATAATGGCGAATAGTATTTTCTTCATACAAAAAGTTACTTGATGATTGTGTTTATATATTTAAATAGGTCTTCTAAAAATTTAACTTTATTAGCTTTTTCAATTGAGCTATTATTAGAATAGTATTCGTTGATGTTTTTCTTTAATTCTGGAAAAATTGTTGTCAAACTTTTTTTGTTTGTGATTTTGTAATATTGATTTTTATATAAAATTATATAGGAAGTAATTTTAGTAAAGTCATCAAAAACCAGATTATCATTAATTATTTGTCTTCTGTCTTTTTTATGTTTTACGTAAAAATTAACTTTATTATTTAGTATTACTTCTTCATAAAACCCAGATATTACTTCTTCATTTGAGATTTTGTTATAACCAAGATTGATGTAGTTTTTACCATTGACGTTGAAGGAGTTTACTTTAGATTTATTCAACACAATTGGCATTTTGTCATTTTCACCATTTGGTTTTATTATTATATCATCATTATTGATGTCATAATTTAATAAGACGTTATTATAAAGTTGGTTGTCATAAACAACAGAACCTAAAGTGTAATTTTGAAAATAAAACCGGTCGTTGTTTTTTAGAACTTTATCGTAGTTTAAAAGTATTTTGCCATTATTAATGTCTAAATTTTCTTTACCAACTTTAGAATCGTACCAATCATGTATAGAAGTTGATGCGTCGTTTTGACCTTGTGTTGTATAAGCTACAAGAGACAACATGGTGTAAAAACTAAATTTAAGTTGATTAAATCTTCTTGAAGACATATAATATAATTTTAAGAATGTTCTTACGTAAAAGTATTTAGAAAATTTAGATTTTTAATGTTGTATTTGAATTTTAACACTAAAATATTTTTTTGAAAATGCAAAAACCCCAATTCAACTAAATGAATTGGGGTTAAAAGGTTTAATAAAAAAGTTATTTATTATTAAACTCTAATGTATATCTTAAGCCTGTATTTAACGAAAAGTACGTGTTTATATAACTTCCTGCATTTTTATTGATATTGGTGAAACCTCCACATGCATCCAATTGAAAGTAGGTTACAAGTTTCTTGTTAATTATGAAATCGTGACCAAATCCTAAAACTAATTTGTAGTCTTTATTTTTAATCAATAGTGGTTGTGATAATTTTTCAAAAGCTATGGTAGGTTCAACGGAACCTTTATAGATATTGCTTTCTTTTAGAAAATTAACACCTAACCCAACATCTAAAAAAAATCTACCAACCTTATTTGGTTTAGCACACATTCTATAAACAACTTCAATAGATTTTGAATCTATCTCATATGTTGCATTGCTTGATTCGCTTCTAACTCCAAGTTTCCTGTTGTTAAATTCAAAAACGATTGCTCCAGTTTTTGTCTCTTTAGGGTTTTTAAAATAGTAAATAGTGTGAAAGCCATAGTTAATGCTCCACAACTTTTTTCCTAATGATGGTTTGTCATTAAAGAAATCAGAATCATCTATGCTTGATGAAGTTGTTCCAATCTTAGTGCCAATCTCGACAGTTTGACAATTAATAGTGCCTGATATAAGTATTAAAACTAGAACTATTAAACTTTTGATTTTTCTCATATTTTGTAATAATTACTGTAGATATTTTTAAAAACCCCAACTCAACTAAATGAATTGGGGTTTTAAATTTGTATAAATGTAAATTATTCCGCTTTTGGAGTAATTTTATTTTCTTCTCTTGGAGGTCTTGGTAAAAGTGCTTTTCTAGAAACTTTTTCTTTTCTAGTTTTAGGATCAACACCCAAATACTTCACCATAAACACATCGCCCATATTTACAACATCGGCAACATTCTCAGTTCTTTCCCAAGCTAGTTCAGATACGTGTAATAAAACTTCGTTTCCTGGAGCAGCAGTGTATTCTACAACAGCACCAAAATCTAACATTTTAATTACTTTCACTTCATAAGCTTCACCCATTGCTGGTTTGAAGATAATTGAGTCAATTTTAGCTAAAACTGCTGCAATTCCATCTGGATCAGTTCCAAGAATTTCAACTACACCTTGCTCGTCAACTTCGTTGATAACGATTGTACAACCAGTAGCTTTTTGTAATTCTTGAATTACTTTTCCACCAGGTCCAATTAAAGCACCAATAAAGTTTCCAGGAATTGTTCTTGTGATGATTTTTGGAGCGTGTTTTTTAACATCAGCTCTTGGTGTAGCAATAGTTTCAGTGATTTTTCCTAAAATATGCATACGTCCATCACGAGCTTGACCTAAAGCTTGTTCCATAATGTCGTATCTCAATCCTTCAATTTTGATATCCATTTGACAAGCAGTGATTCCGTCTTTTGTTCCAGTTACTTTAAAGTCCATATCTCCTAAATGATCTTCATCACCTAAGATATCTGAAAGAACTGCAAAATTTTGACCATCTGTAATTAATCCCATAGCAATTCCAGAAACAGGTTTTACCATTTGAACTCCAGCGTCCATCAAAGCCATTGTTCCAGCACAAACTGTAGCCATAGAAGATGAACCGTTAGATTCTAAAACTTCAGATACAATTCTAATTGTATAAGGACAATCTGCAGGAATCATGTTTTTTAAAGCACGTTGTGCTAAGTTTCCGTGACCAACTTCTCTTCTTGAAGTTCCTCTTAAAGGTTTAGCTTCTCCAGTTGAAAATGGTGGAAAATTATAATGTAAGTAGAATTTTTCTTCGCCTTGTTCCGATGGTGAATCAATTTGGTTAGCTTCTCTAGATGTTCCTAAAGTAACTGTTGCCAAAGCTTGAGTTTCTCCACGTGTAAATAATGATGAACCGTGAACAGAAGGTAAATAATCAGTTTCACACCAAATTGGTCTGATTTCTGTAGTTTTTCTTCCGTCAAGACGAATTCCTAATTCAAGAATTACGTTACGAACCGCTTCTTTATTAGTTTTATAGAAATATTTAGATACTAAATCTCCGTCAGCAGCTAATTCTTCTTCTGTAAATAAAGCTTTTACTTCTTCTTTTACTTCAGCGAATGCAGCACTTCTTTCGTGTTTAGCCGAACCTACTTTTGCAATAGCATAGATTTTATCGTATGCTGCAGCTTTTACTTTTTTGTAGATTTCTTCATTTTCTTTTTCACCTTCGTAAGTACGAGTTTCTTTTTTACCAAATGCTTCTTGTAAACGCAATTGAGCGTGAATTTGAACTTTGATAGCTTCGTGAGCAAATTTAATTGCTTCAACCATTTCTGCTTCAGAGATTTCTTTCATTTCTCCTTCAACCATCGCAACAGAATCTAATGAAGCACCAATCATCATGTCGATGTCAGATAATTCTAATTGAGTTCTACTTGGGTTGATTACAAATTTACCATCTACACGTGCAACACGTACTTCAGAAATTAAATTGTAAAAAGGAATGTCTGAAACTGCTAATGCTGCTGATGCTGCTAAACCTGCTAATGCATCTGGCATAACATTGTCATCATGAGACATTAATTGAATCATCACCTGTGTTTCAGCATGATAATCGTCTGGGAAAAGCGGACGTAAAACACGGTCAACAAGACGCATTGTTAATACTTCATTGTCACTTGGACGAGCTTCTCTTTTGAAAAAACCACCTGGAAAACGTCCAGCTGCTGCAAATTTTTCACGGTAATCTACCGTAAGAGGTAAAAAGTCAACTGCTGGGTTTGAAGTTCTTGCTGATACAGCTGTAGCTAAAAGCATACAGTCGCCACATCTTACAACAACCGAACCATCGGCTTGTTTTGCTAATTTACCTGTTTCGATTGTGATAGATCTTCCATCACCTAAATCGATTGTTTCTTGGGTTACTTTTGGAATCATAAAATTTAATTCGTTTAAACTATTAGGTTAGTTGTGTTGTAGTTGTTGTGTAGTAGTTGTCTGTAACCCAATGAAAAACCGAAACTTTTCTTATTTATATTCTTATAATTTATAAAACAAAAAGAGGCGCGCAAGCACCTCTTTAAGATATGTATTATTTTCTAATACCTAATTCTTTAATAATCTCACGATATCTGTTGATATCTTTTTTCTTCAAGTAGTCAAGAAGACTTCTTCTTTTACCTACTAAAAGAACTAACGAACGCTCAGTGTTGTAATCGTGACGATTTTTTTTCAAGTGCTCAGTTAAGTGAGAGATTCTAAATGTGAACAATGCGATTTGCCCTTCAGCAGATCCAGTGTTTTCAGCTTTTCCTCCGTGTTTAGCGAAGATTTCAGCTTTTGTTTCTTTACTTAAATACATTCCAATATTATATTAAATGATTATTATGTATGAAAAAGGATTTTCCTAATTCGTGTGCAAAGATAATCTTCTTTTTTGATTAGGCAAATAAAAAAGTATAGATTAGAATAATTTTGAAACTTCTTGATTTACAAATTCTAAAAAACGTTCGTCTTTTTCTGTAAATGGGTCAATCACATGACTATCAATGTCTATTTGTCCAATATTGATTCCGTTTACAAACAACGGCACTACAATTTCAGACTTAACTGTAAAGCTACAAGCAATATAATTATCTTGAGCTGCAACATCTGGAACTACAAAATTTGCATTCGATTCTGCTACTTGACCACATATTCCTTTTCCGAATGGAATTACAGTATGATCTGTTTCGGCACCAACATAAGGTCCAAGATGTAAAGTTTTGTTCTCGTGATTGGCAAAGTAAAATCCAACCCAATTATAGTAATCAACATTATCTGATAAAAATTGGCAAAGATTTTTAAGCTTTTCATCTCTATCAGCATTTTCACTTGACAGAATGCTAATCACTTCTGGTTTTAATTCATCAAATTTCATATTCTATTTTTTTTGCAAAAGTAACCAATGCAATTTCTTACTTTTACCTAAAATTTGTTAAAAATTATATTTTGAAAGAATACATTATTCAGTTTAAACCATTTTTAGTTTTCTTAACTAAGTTTTTGCTCTCCTATTTGGTATTGACGCTATTGTATCAAAGTTATTTAAATCAATTTGATGAGAAGAATTTTGAGGTAGATAAAATTACACAAATTGTTGCTAATCAATCTCAAATGTTACTTTCAGTTTTTGATAATAACTCCTATACCATGCCTAATTTGAAAGAAGCAAGTGTAAAACTTTTTTATCATGATAAATGGGTTGCAAGAATCATCGAAGGTTGTAATGCTGTGAGTGTTGTGATTTTATTTATAAGTTTTGTAATTGCATTTACTGGAAGATTAAAGCAAACTTTAGTTTTTATATTAATAGGAACAATAATAATTCACTTGTTTAATGTGTTGCGAATTGCATTGCTTTGTATGGCAATATTTCACTTTCCAGAGTATGAACATATTCTTCATGGTGTAATCTTTCCACTATTTATTTACGGAATTGTTTTTTTACTTTGGGTGATTTGGGTTAATAAATATTCTTCTTATGCTACAAAATCTATTGAAAAATAAGCTAAAGTTGTCGGCTGTTTTGTTTTTGATTATTCTTCTCATTGCCATTAGAGCATTTGAAGACATAATTTTTTATGATCCATTTTTAGATTATTTTAAATTGAATTATAATAATCTACCATTGCCTAAAATTGATGTCATAAAATTATTTTTTAGTTTAGGATTTAGATTTTATTTAAACTCCATTATTTCCTTGGGATTACTTCGATTGATTTTTAATGATGCAAAGATCATTAAGTTTTCCATTTTTCTGTATTCTATTTTGGGAATCATTTTAATGGTGAGTTTCTTTTTTGTTCTATTAAAATTTGGAGAAACTAACAAAATGAATCTTTTTTACATTAGAAGATTTATTATTCAACCTATTTTTATAATGCTCTTTATTCCAGCTTTTTATTATCAGAAAAAAATGAAACAGAATTTACCTTGATTTTTTTTCAAACTTTTGAATTGTAAACTTTTAACAAACTTTTACAGATAATTATCTACTATTGATTAACTTTGTACCATGCAAATAAAGAAGCACATAGCGTTACTTTTAGCTTTCTTCCTGTTAATTTCCAATTCAGGATTGGCTTTTAATGTGCATTATTGTGGCGAGAAAATAGCTGCAATATCTTCTGTGTTTTCTGATGAAGAAGTATGTAATATGCCAGTTAAAGAAGAAAAGTCTTGCTGTGCAAAAAAAGAAGTAGCACATAAAAAGTGTTGTTCAGATAAAGAATTAAATCTTAAAGACAACTCTGAAAAATTTGCTTTCAAATCAATTTCTTTTGATTTTGATATGTTTTTTTATACAACTTCTTTCAAACAAATTTATTTTGACTCAGTTGAAAGTAGTTTAAAATCTCAATATCTTACTTATTACTGTGATGCAAATGCGCCGCCATTTTATCAACTCTATTGTCAATACACTTTTTACGCTTGATTTAATCTAAATTCATTAGGTTTCTTATTTATTATAGGAAATCAAAACTTTAAATGAACATAGATTAAATTTTAAACAATGAAAAAAATAACATTATTCCTAATGTTGTTTGTTTTTGCTTCTACATTTTCACAAGAAAAATTAGACGAAGTAAAAATTGATATCAAGCAAAAAGGAATAAAAAAATCACTTACAAAAACAGCCAATACTTCTGTAGTTACAAGTAAAGAATTACTTAAAGCAGCTTGTTGTAATTTGGCAGAAAGCTTTGAAACAAATCCATCAATTGATGTGAATTTTTCTGATGCTTTGACAGGAACCAAACAGATAAAAATGTTAGGTTTAACTTCACCATATTTAATGATTACAGAGGAAAACATTCCTTCGGTAAGAGGTGCTTCTCAAGCTTATGGTTTGTCATTTACGCCAGGAACTTGGGTAGAAAGTATTCAAATTACAAAAGGAGCAGGTAGTGTTGTTAACGGATACGAAAGTATTTCAGGACAGATTAACACAGAACTTATTAAGCCAATGAAAGATATTCCTTTTTATCTTAATGCTTATGGTTCAACAGATTCTAGATTTGAATTGAATACACATTTCAACAGAAAGATTACTGATAAATGGGCTACAAGTTTCTACATTCATGGAAATGCAAGAGTTGCCAAAAACGATATGAATCATGACCATTTTTTAGATAATCCATTAGGGAAACAAATTAATTTGGTAAATCGTTGGCAATATACAAATCCAGAGACTGGTTGGGTTTCTTTTATTAATTTCAAATTTATGAAAGATGAAAAACAGACTGGTGATTTAGATTTCGATCCAAAGAGAGATAAATTAACAACCAATTATTGGGGTTCAGAAATTAATACAGAACGTTTTGATTTCACTTCAAAAATTGGCTATGTTTTTAAAGATATGCCTTATCAAAGCATTGGTTTCCAAAATGCGTTTAGCAATCACAATCAACAATCTTATTTCGGATTAAATCAATACAATATTAAACAACAAAGCTATTATTCAAATTTGATTTTCAATTCGATTATAGATAACACCATGCATAAGTTTGCAACTGGTTTGAATTTTACTTATGATAAATATTCTGAATTTGTCAACTTATCTGATGTGAGTCGAATTGATAATTCAGTTGGTGCTTTCTTCGAATATACTTTTGATAACAACAATAAGTTTAGCTATATTTTAGGAGGACGATTTGATTATCACAATAGATTAGGAGCTTTTTTTACACCTAGATTGCACGTAAGATATAATCCATGGGAAAAATCTGTTTTTAGATTTTCTGCAGGAAGAGGAAAGCGTGCTGCAAATATTTATGCAGAAAATCAGCAATTATTTGGTAGCTCAAGAGTGTTTTCAATATTAGATACCAATGGAAAAATCTACGGATTAAATCCTGAAATTGCATGGAACTATGGAATAAGTTTTACACAAAACTTCACATTATTTGGTAAAAGTGCCGATATGACTTTGGATTTCTACAGAACCGATTTTCAAAATCAAGCAATTGTTGACGTGATGCAAAGTCCGCAACAAGTTTTATTTTATAATTTAAAAGGAGCTTCTTATGCTAATAGTTTGCAAATTGATTTTAATTATGAGATTATTAAACATTTCAATTTGAGAACTGCTTATAAGTATTATTACATCTCTACCGATTATTTGTCTGGTAGTTTTCAAAGACCACTTCAGGCAAAGCATAGGTTTTTTGGTAATTTAGAATATGAAACTCACATCAAGGAAAAAGGAAAGCAATGGAAATTCGATTTTACTTGGAATTGGTTAGGAAAACAGCAACTTCCAACAACAGCTACAAATCCAGTTGATGATAGATTACCAGAGTTTTCACCATCATTTTCTGTTATGAATACACAAATTACAAGAACATTTTCAAGTGTTTTTGAAGTTTATATTGGAGGTGAAAATATTGGAAATTACCGACAACAAAATGCAATATTAGGTGAGCATAATCCTTTTGGAACGCATTTTGACACATCTATAGTGTATGCTCCAATTTTTGGACAAATGTATTATGCAGGATTAAGATTTAAAATAAAATAATTATAAAAAATATTAAATTATGAAAAACATATTAATTGGAATGATGCTACTATTTGTAACACTTTCAACACAAGCTCAAGACAAAAAAAATAAAAATGCCAAATATGATATTGAGGTTTCAGGAAATTGTGATTTATGTAAAAAAAGAATTGAGAAAGCCGCTTTTTCCGTAAAAGGTGTTAAAAGTGCCGATTATCATTTAGATGATAATACATTACATTTAATAATTAATGAAGAGAAATGTTCAATTTTAGATGTTAAAAAAGCCATTGCTAGCGTTGGACATGATACCGATGAAGTAAAAGCTACTGATGAAGTATATGAAAATCTTCATGGGTGTTGCCACTATGAAAGAAAATAACAAAAAATTAATAGTATAAAATAAGAATTATAGTTACTTTCACGAACTCAAACAAAACAAACTTCTTTATGGATCAATTTGATTGGAAACAACTATTAAATCCTGAATTTTACATTTTATTAGAATTTGGAGGAATAAAAATAGGACTTTATGTTGTTTTATTTATTGTATTTGCCGAAACAGGATTGTTAGCTGGGTTCTTTTTGCCAGGTGATAGTTTGCTTTTTCTATGTGGAATTTACAGTGAATTATTAATGAAAGAATTCTCTACTGGAAGTGATTTTCTTAACGTTTGCTTTTTAGCAGCATTAGTTTCTGTTATGGGAATTGTCGGAAACATGGTGGGTTATTGGTTTGGAAAGAAAAGCGGAAGTTACTTGTTTAAAAGAGAGGATAGTTTCTTTTTTAAGAAAAAATATTTATTTCAATCCAAAGATTTTTTTGATAAATATGGAACAAAAGCAATTGTATTTGCAAGATTTTTACCAGTTGTAAGAACTTTTGCTCCTGTAGTAGCTGGAATTGTAGAAATGGAAAAGAAAAAGTTTATGTTCTACAATGTTTTGGGTTCAATTCTTTGGTCGTTCACTATGATTTTTGCAGGTCATTATTTGTATGAATTGTTCTTGTCACAGTTTAATATTGACTTAAAACACTATATAGAATTCATAGTTATTGGAATTGTTTTAATTACAACAGTGCCAGTAATAATGAAGCTGTTAAAAAAGAGAAGTTAAAAATCTATATAATAAAAGCAAAAAATCCGCCTTGTTAATTTAACAAGACGGATTTTTTTAAACTTCATATTTCGTATTTCCTACTTCGTACTTATAAATTACATCATACCAGGCATTCCTCCACCCATTGGCATTCCACCACCAGCGTTTTCTTCTTTAATGTCTATCAAAGCACATTCTGTAGTAAGAATCATTCCAGCAACAGAAGCAGCGTTTTCAAGAGCTACACGAGTTACTTTTTTAGGATCAATAATTCCGGCTTTTAGCATGTCTACGTATTCGTCAGTTTTAGCATTATAACCAAAATCACCTTTTCCTTCAGAAACTTTTGCTACTACTACAGAACCTTCAAGTCCAGCATTTTCAACAATAGTTCTCAATGGCGATTCAACAGCACGGAAAACAATTTGAATTCCAGTAGCTTCATCAGCATTATCAGCTTTAATTGATGCTAAAGATGCTTTTGCTCTTAATAAAGCAACACCTCCACCAGCAACAATTCCTTCTTCTACAGCAGCACGAGTTGCGTGTAATGCATCGTCAACTCTGTCTTTTTTCTCTTTCATCTCAACTTCAGAAGCTGCTCCTACATAAAGAACTGCAACTCCTCCAGCCAATTTAGCCAAACGTTCTTGCAGTTTTTCTCTATCATAATCAGAAGTCGTAGTTTCCATCTGACCTTTGATTTGATTTACTCTATTTTTAATTAAATCAGCATTTCCTGCACCATTTACAATCGTTGTATTGTCTTTATCAATTGCAATTTTTTCGGCTGTTCCTAGCATTTCTAATGTTGCATTTTCTAAAGTGTAACCGCTTTCTTCAGCAATTACAGTTCCACCAGTTAAGATTGCGATATCTTCTAGCATTGCTTTTCTTCTATCACCAAAACCTGGAGCTTTTACAGCTGCGATTTTTAAGGCACCACGTAATTTATTTACTACCAAAGTTGATAATGCTTCTCCATCAACATCTTCAGCAATAATTAATAATGGTTTTCCAGATTGAGCAACTGGTTCTAATACAGGAAGTAATTCTTTAAGAGAAGATACTTTTTTATCGTATAAAAGAATGTAAGGATTTTCTAATTCTACATTCATTTTCTCTGGATTGGTAACAAAATATGGAGATAAATAGCCTCTGTCAAATTGCATTCCTTCTACAACATCAACATAAGTCTCTGTTCCTTTTGCTTCTTCAACAGTGATTACACCTTCTTTTCCAACTTTTCCAAAAGCTGTAGCGATTAAATCACCAATAACTTCATCATTATTAGCAGAAATAGAGGCAACTTGTTTTATTTTTTCAGAAGAAGAACCAACTTCTTGAGCTTGTTTTCCTAAATCAGCAACAATTGCTTCAACTGCTTTATCAATTCCTCTTTTTAAATCCATTGGATTTGCTCCAGCCGCAACGTTTTTCAATCCTTCTTTTACAATTGCTTGTGCTAAAACAGTTGCAGTTGTTGTTCCATCTCCAGCTAAATCGTTAGTTTTTGAAGCTACTTCTTTAACCATTTGTGCACCCATATTTTCTAAAGGGTCTTTTAGCTCAACTTCTTTTGCTACAGAAACACCATCTTTAGTTACTGTTGGCCCACCAAATGATTTTGAAATAATTACATTTCTTCCTTTTGGTCCAAGTGTTACTTTTACTGCATTTGCCAATGCATCAACACCACGTTTTAAACCGTCACGTGCTTCAATATCGAATTTTATATCTTTTGCCATTTTATTTTATTTTTAAAAACTTAATACTTTGTATTTCTAACTTCGTTCTTCTTACTTTTAAATTATTGCAAGAATATCATCTTCTCTCATGATTAGATAATCTTTTCCATCAAGTTTTAAATCGGTTCCTGCGTATTTGCCGTAAAGAACAGTATCACCAACTTTTACAGTCATTGGCTCGTCTTTTTTTCCGTTTCCAACTGCAACAACAGTTCCTTTTTGAGGTTTTTCTTTAGCAGTATCAGGAATAATGATTCCAGAAGCTGTTTGTGTTTCGGCAGCTGCTGGTTCCACGATTACGCGGTCCGAAAGCGGTTTAATGTTTAATGCCATAATTCGTATATTTTGTATTAATTAAAATTTTAAGATTGCTATTTTATAGTCAGAAATTGTGCCATGGGTTAAAAACTGACAATTTTTCAGCGAAGATAATGAAAGTTGACAGATTGTAAGATGATTTTATTGTGGTTTAAACTTAAAAATTTAATCATATGAAAACTGTAAATAATAATCCTCAGTAAAGTTTAAGCAAAAAAAAATCCCGACTTCGTTTTTGGTACGAGACGGGATTTTTTTATAATACTGTATTTCTTATTTTTTCACTGGAGTTGCAGGTGTAGCTTCAGGTTTTGTAGCAGTTGTAGTAGTGCTAGCGGCTGGAGTTTCTGCTTTGTCAGTTTTAGGAGCTTCTGTTTGAGGTGCAGCTGGTTCAATTAAACTTTTGTTATCGCTTAAAGTTCCTGTGAAACTTAAACTAGATAATAAAACTAATGTGATTAATGATCCTGCTAATACCCATGTACTTTTGTCTAAAAAGTCTGTTGTTTTTTGTACACCACCTAATTGTTGGGAACCTCCAATAGCTGAAGATAAACCACCACCTTTAGGGTTTTGTACCATGATTACTATGATTAATAAGAAACAAACGATTGTTATTAATACTAAAAAAATTGAAAATGTGCTCATTGCTTAACTATTATTGTTTTGTTGTAAATTCTTAATATCCGAAATTCGGTCTGCAAAGAAACTACTTTTTTCTGGATATTTCAAAATTAATATTTCATATGCTTGAATTGCTTTCTGATATTTTTTTTGCTCTAAGTAAACTTTTGCCAAAGTTTCGGTCATTAAATAGGATTTATCCTCTGTAACAGGTATTGCTATTACTGAATTACTTTCTTTATTTACAGGTGGTATTTTTGGATTTGATTCAATAAATTTATCTATCATTTCCAATTTTTTCTTCCTAACAATTTCTGCTTCTGTTGGTGTTTCTTTTCTTTCAATTGGTTTCAATCTTGAAAGTTGTAACCATTCTTGAAACGAATGTTTTTCTTCTTTTGTGAATTCTAAAGGTTTTCCTATTTCTAATTTTTCTTTAATATTTTCATCTTCAGGAGATGCTTTAGCAATAGATGATAATATAGATTGCTCTAAAGAATTTACAGATTCAGATGTGCTTGAATATTCAACAATTTCACTGCCAACTACATCAATATTTAATAATTCGGCAACTTTTTGGTCATATAAACCATTTTGAACTGTTACAAAATTGTCTGATGTTATAAAATCAAACAGAATAGTTCTATCTGTAGTAAATGCTGCTGCTACCTTTAAGGCATAATTATATTTAAAACTGTCTTGATTGTACAAATGTTTTAATCGCAAAACTCGAGCACTTTGAAAATAAGGAAATTCCTCAATAATTTTTTCCAAAGCAATATTGTGTCGCTCATTAATGGCGTCGGGTTTATTGATTAGGTAGGTGTAGTCAGTTAAGTTCAATTTTGTCAGTTTTCAAGTTGAGTTTTCAGTTTTCAGTTTGTGATTGTAAATTTATAAATTTAAATGTGACTGAATACTGCTAACTATAATTTTACCATTTAGCAAGAGATTCATTAAAAATGTCTTGAGTTATTCTAGTGAAAATTTCATCTAAATAAGTATTCAATTTTGCACCTGTTGGATTTTCAGACGCATCAAAATCAACAAAAAATGAAAAAGTCTTTTCAAAATTATCAGCTTCTTTGTTTTTATTTACAAACCTGACATTAACTGTAATTGAAAGTCTACTTTGCGCTGCCTTTTGATCGGCAGTAGCTGTCATTGGTGTAATATTATATTGAGTAATTTCACCTTCATAAAGTAAATCACCACCAGTATTAGTAAGATTTAAGTTAGTTTGGTTTTGTAATATTTCTTGTAATTTGATAGTAAAAGTTCTTTCAATTCCTGGTTCAATTAATGGTGCATTATTCTGAAAATAGTTTACTTGAACAGTTTTTGCGTCAATTGGCCCAGTGCCAGTGAAATTGTAGGGTCCACAACTAGTTAAAGTTATTGCAACAAGAAGGAATACTATGTATTTTAGTTTATTCATCAGAATTTAAAAAGCCAAAGATATATTTTTTTATTTCAATAATTGTTAATCCTATTATAATGAATTACAAATCATATTGTTTGATTTTTCTATATAAAGTTCGTTCAGAAATTCCCAATTCATCTGCTGCTGCTTTTCTTTTTCCTTTGTTTTTTTCTAAAGATTTTTTGATGAGCTCAATTTCTTTTTGTTCCAATTTCAAAATTTCTTCTTCTTCAACAGTTTCTGCAAATAAATAGTTGTTGTCATCTTCGTCATCTTCAAATTCTTCTTGCTCAACTTCTTCAGCTTTCGGAATTATGGTATTTCGTGGTTGATCTTCAAAAAACGTTTCTTCATCAGATTTCCCATATACTTTCTGAATCAAATTTGGATTGATGTCTTGCACTTTTGCACCATTTTTCATCAATTCTAAAGTCAATTTTTTCAAATCATTCAAATCACTTTTCATATCAAAAAGCACTTTGTACAAAATATCTCTTTCTGTAGAAAAATCATTTTCAGCTTTTTTTCCACCAATAACACTTGGCAATTGACTGCCTTCTTGAGGTAAATAAGACATTAATGTTTGAAGTGAAATTTCTCTTTTAGTCTCTAAAACCGATATTTGTTCAGCTGAATTTCGCAACTGACGAATATTTCCACCCCAACGATAATTTAGTAAATATTTTACAGCATCATCATCTAGTTTTATGGCTGGCATTTTGTATTTGTGAGCAAAGTCAGAGGCAAATTTTCTAAACAACAAATGAATATCGTCTTTTCGTTCACGCAATGGTGGAAGTCCAATTTCAACAGTGCTCAAACGATAATATAAATCTTCACGAAATTTTCCTTTTTCGATGGCATCAAACATATTTACATTTGTCGCAGCTACAATTCTAACGTTAGTTTTTTGAACTTGAGATGAACCTACTTTTATAAATTCACCATTTTCTAAGACACGTAACAAACGAACTTGAGTGGTTAAAGGTAATTCACCAACTTCATCAAGGAAAATGGTTCCGCCATCAGCAACTTCAAAATAACCTTCACGCGTTCCTGTTGCACCAGTAAACGATCCTTTTTCGTGTCCAAAAAGTTCACTATCAATAGTTCCTTCTGGGATTGCTCCACAGTTTACAGCAATGTATTTTCCATGTTTTCTATGTGAAAGTGAATGGATTATCTTTGGAATACTTTCTTTTCCAACGCCACTTTCTCCAACTACCAACACCGAAATATCAGTAGGAGCAACCTGAATGGCTTTTTCTACCGCACGATTGAGCTTTGGATCGTTTCCAATAATTTCAAATCGTTGTTTTATTGATTGTACTGTTTCCATTTGAAAAGGTTTAAGAGTTTAAATGTTTATTGGTTTAAAAGTTACTTTGCAATTTTGTCATTTTGGCAAAGGGAAAATCTCCTAATTTTTTATTTCAAACTCTTTTTTATATTTAATGAACCAAAAAGTTCCTTTAATTCGTTGTATTGATTGTCTTTTAAGTCGGCTTTTCTAATCACTTTCGCCACGTCATTAGTTATATAAATTAAAAACAAATATTTTTTTTCAACAATTTTAAAAATGTCTTTCCAAAAATATTTCATATTGAATGTTTCTCCAATATCTTCAATACTTTCACTGTTGAATTTAATGTTTATGTTTTCTTTTAGTTTTATGTTAGAGAGCGTTTTTTTTGTAAATCTGTATATTGCAAATATTAATGCAATCGGGAAAAGCAATAGAAAGAGATAGGAAGCTGAAATTAATTCCATTAGATTAAAGTTGCTTATTCCAAATTGAAAAATAAATATTAAAATTAGAATAGCATAAAAAATCAAAATAGCTTTAAATATTTTTTTACAGAAAAATAAATACAAATAAACTTTGAAGTAATCTTTAAAAACAAAATGGGGTTTTATAACAATTTCTTTATCCATAGTTCAACAACTTTTAAACTTTTCCTTAATTCATTTCACTATAACCTACCGCTTCACCAATCAAAGTACCACTAGTGCAATTAGTTATTTTTACATTTACAAAATCGCCTACTTTATAATTCTCTTTCGGAAAAACAACTGTAATGCTTTGTGAATTTCTTCCAGATAAATCATTCTCAGATTTTTTAGAGGTTTTTTCAACCAAAACTTCAACCGTTTGACCTAAAAACTCTTGTGTTCTAAAAGCACTGTGAATTCTTTGAGCATCAACTATTTCTTGTAATCTTCTTGCTTTAGTTTCTTCAGCAACATCGTCTTCCAGTTTTCTTCCTGCCAAAGTTCCAGGACGTTCAGAATACGAATACATATATCCAAAACTGTATTTTACATATTCCATTAATGATAACGTATCTTGATGATCTTCCTCAGTTTCTGTTGGAAAACCAGCAATCATATCTTGTGTAATACAAACATTCGGGATAATTGATTTTATATTGTCTATCAATTTCATGTATTCTTCACGAGTGTGAAGTCGATTCATTTCTTTCAATATTCTATTACTTCCAGATTGTACAGGTAAATGAATATGTTTACAAATATTTGGATATTTTGCAATGATGTGCAGCACTTCTTCGTGCATATCTTGCGGATTGGAAGTCGAAAAACGAATGCGCATTTTAGGAAAACCAATAGCTGCCATTTCTAACAATTGTTCAAATTTAACTGCTGTAGCTTGTTGCATTTCGGTTGCTTTATCAAAATCTTTTTTCAATCCGCCACCATACCAAAGGTAACTGTCCACATTCTGACCTAAAAGTGTAATTTCTTTATAACCAGTATCCCAAAGTTGCTGAATTTCTGTCATAATACTCTGTGGTTCGCGACTTCTTTCACGACCGCGAGTAAATGGCACAACACAAAACGTACACATATTATCACAACCACGAGTAATCGAAACAAACGCCGAAACACCATTTGAATTCAATCTCACAGGCGAAATGTCACCATAAGTTTCTTCTTTAGATAAAATTACATTAATAGCATCGCGACCATCTTCAATTTCGGCTAGTAAATTTGGTAAATCTTTGTAAGCATCCGGACCAACAACCATATCAACAATTTTCTCTTGTTCTAGAAATTGCTCTTTCAATCGTTCAGCCATACAACCTAAAACGCCGACTTTCATTTTCGGATTAATGTCACGTTTTACTGCATTGTATTTTTCTAAACGTTTTCTAACAGTTTGTTCGGCTTTATCTCGAATAGAGCAAGTATTTACCAAAACCAAATCGGCTTCTTCTAATATTTGAGTAGTATTATAACCTTCATTTGTAAGTATAGAAGCTACAATTTCACTATCAGAAAAGTTCATAGCGCAACCATAACTTTCAATATAAAGTTTCTTTGTGTTTTCGGGTTTGTTTTCAAGAACTAAACTTTGTCCTTGTGCTTTTTCATCAATTTCTTTTTCCATTTATGCTGAACTTGTTTCAGTATCTGTAATTATTAATTCAGTAACTTATAATCTTCGATTGAATCGGACTACAAAGATAATACTAAATTACAAAATCTGACAAGATGGCAGATAATGTTTAACATTCTTTTATTAAGGAGCGATTGGTTTGGGATTTTTCAGCAATCCGTATTCCGCATGTCATTGCAATATTTTCATTTGTTGCCTTCGAGTTTGCCTCAGGCAACAAATGAAAAGGATATCCATTCCAAATGTGAAACATTCACTGAACTTCTTTATAAATCAAACATTTTGTGAGGTAATCAGGGCTAAATTTAATTCCAATTTAATGCTTGTAATTTTTAAAAATGATTACAAAAACTAAAAATTTAAAAAAAACCTATACTTTTGCCGAACAAACAAAATACATAATGGCAAAGAATTTAGTTATAGTAGAGTCACCAGCAAAGGCAAAAACCATCGAGAAATTTCTTGGAGCAGACTACCAAGTAGAATCAAGTTATGGTCACATTGCCGACTTGCCTTCCAAAGAAATAGGAGTAGATGTCGAAAACGGATTCAAGCCAAAGTACGAAGTTTCAGCTGATAAAAAAGCACTTGTTACAAAGCTTAGAGGTTTAGCTAAAAATGCCGATATGGTTTGGTTAGCTTCCGATGAGGACCGAGAAGGAGAAGCAATTTCTTGGCATTTATCAGAAGAATTAAAATTAGATAAAAACAAAACTAAAAGAATTGTTTTTCATGAGATTACCAAAAATGCCATTCTAAAAGCCATTGATAATCCTAGAGAAATTGATTACAATCTAGTAAACGCTCAACAAGCTCGTAGAGTTTTAGATAGATTAGTAGGTTACGAATTATCACCAGTTTTATGGCGTAAAATTAAAGGTGGATTATCTGCTGGAAGAGTTCAATCAGTTTCTGTGAGATTAATTGTAGAACGCGAAAGAGAAATTCAAAATTTCAAACCAGTTGCAAGTTATTCTGTAGTGGCAGAATTTGTAAACGAAGCTGGAAGGGCATTTAAAGCCAAACTTCCAAAGAATTTTAACACTAAAAAAGAAGCCGAAGATTTTCTAAGCAAAAACATCGGTTCCAATTATAAAGTAGGCGATTTGGAAACAAAACCTACTAAAAAATCTCCAACAGGACCATTTACTACTTCAACTTTACAACAAGAAGCTGCTCGTAAATTATATCTTCCAGTTGGAATCACAATGCAATTAGCTCAGCGTTTATACGAAGCTGGACTTATTACTTATATGAGAACAGATAGTGTCAATCTTTCTAAAGATGCTATGGATGCTGCTCAAGCCGAAATCATTAAATCTTACGGAAAAGAGTTTTCAAAACCGAGAACGTTTACCAATAAAAGTAAAGGAGCACAAGAAGCTCACGAGGCAATTCGTCCAACGGATATGTCGCGTCATACAGTAAATATCGATAGAGATCAAGCGCGTTTGTATGATTTAATTTGGAAAAGAACATTAGCTTCTCAAATGAGTGATGCCGAATTAGAACGAACCAATGTGAGAATTGAAGCAAACAATCATTCAGAAGTTTTTACAGCTTCTGGAGAAGTAATCAAGTTTGAAGGTTTCTTGAAAGTATATCTTGAAGGAAATGACGAAGATGAGGAAGAACAAGAAGGAATGTTGCCTGCAATGAAAGTCAATGAAAAATTGATTAACAATTACATTACAGCTACAGAACGCTATTCTCGTCCACCAAGTCGCTATACAGAAGCTTCTTTGGTTAAAAAATTGGAAGAATTAGGAATTGGTCGTCCATCAACTTATGCGCCAACTATTTCTACTATCATCAATAGAAGTTATGTAGAAAAAGGAACTCTTGAAGGTCAAGAACGAAAATATACGCAGTTGACATTGCAATCAGGAAAACTATCTGATGTAATTCTGAAAGAAAATACAGGTTCAGACAAAGGAAAATTAGTTCCAACCGATATCGGAAACATTGTAACAGACTTCTTGGTTAAGAACTTTGAAAAAATATTAGATTATAATTTCACTGCCAAAGTGGAACAAGATTTTGACGAAATTGCAGAAGGAAACATCAATTGGACAACAATGATGCAGGAGTTTTATGATAAATTCCATCCAAATGTAAAAGATGTCGAAGCTAATGCTGATAGAGAAAGTGGTGAAAGAATTCTAGGAAAACATCCAGAATCAGGAAAAACGGTTTTGGTTCGTTTAGGCAAATTTGGTGCTATGGCTCAAATTGGAGATAGTGATGATGAAGATAAGAAATTTGCTAGTTTGCGTCCAGAGCAAAACATCGGAAACATTACTTTGGAAGAAGCATTGAATTTGTTTCTACTTCCAAAAGTATTAGGAACTTATAAAGGTGAAGAAGTTGAAGTAAGTTTAGGTCGTTTTGGACCGTTTGTACGTTTTGGAAAAGTATTTGTTTCACTTCCAAAAGGAGAAGAGCCACTTGATGTTGATTTAGAAAGAGCAAAGGTTTTAATTGATGAAAAAACACAAGCTGATGCGCCAATAGCTGTTTACAAAGGCGAAGGTGTTCAGAAAGGAACAGGAAGATTCGGACCTTTTATTAAATGGAATGGAATTTTCATCAACGTTTCAAAAAAATATAATTTCGATAATTTGTCTCAAAATGATATTGAAGAATTAATAGAAGACAAACTTCAAAAGAACATAGATAAAGTAATCCACAATTGGGAAGCTGAAGGAATTTTGGTTCAGAAAGCTCGTTGGGGAAGAAGTGAAATTACTAAAGGTAAAATCAAAATTGAATTGAGTAAAGATGTTGATGCTTCAAAATTGACTTTAGCTGAAGTTCAAGAAATGATTGCCAAAAAAACACCTGCAAAAAAACCTGCAGCTAAAAAAGCACCAGCCAAAAAAACAACTACCAAAAAGAAATAATAAATGGAATTCGATTTTCTTGCACCTTTAGATAATGATTTGATAATTGATATTATGCAATTGTCATCTCAGCATTTGTCTAGTAAAGTTGTGTTTCATACTGAAGCGGAATTCCCAGATATTTCTAAAGTTAATATTGCTATAATTGGTGTTCTTGAAAATCGTGGAAAAGATTCGAAAGAAGTTGATTTGTCTAATGTAAGAAGAGAGTTATATAGTTTATTTCCAGGAAATTGGAGCAAAACTATTGCTGATTTAGGCGATATTTTAGCAGGAAATTCTGCAGATGACACTTATTTTGCACTACAAAAAGTAGTTTCAAGATTAATCAAAAATAAAGTAATACCTATTGTTATTGGCGGGTCACAAGATTTAACCTATGCAATGTATCGTGGTTATGATGACTTGGAGCAAATGGTAAATTTGGTTTCTATTGATAATAAATTCGATTTAGGAAAACAGGAAACTTTAATCAGCTCAGAGTCTTATTTGTCTAAAATAATTATTGAAGAGCCAAATAATCTTTTCAACTATAGTAATATTGGCTATCAAACCTATTACAACTCGCAAGAAGAAATAGATTTGATGGAGAAATTATTCTTTGATGCTTATCGTTTAGGAGAAGTTTGTAATAATATAGCAATAGCAGAACCAGTTTTTCGTGATGCCGATTTAGTAAGTTTCGATTTAACTTCTGTAAAATCATCTGATTCAGGAAATTTCACCAATTTTCAACCAAACGGTTTTAATGGTAAAGAAATATGTTCTTTGTCTAGATACGCTGGAATAAGTGATAAAGTTTCGTGTTTGGGTATTTTTAATCACAATGATACTAAGCAAGAATCAGTTTTAATTGCTCAAGTAATTTGGTATTTTATTGAAGGTATACATTATCGTTCTAATGAGTATCCATTTGGAAGCAAAGAAAATTACATAAAATATACAGTTCCTTTTGAAGATGAGGACATTGTGTTTTTTAAAAGTGATAAAACCGAGCGTTGGTGGATTGAAATACCATTTTTTGCAAATACTCACAATAAATTAAAAAAGAATACGTTATTACCATGTTCTCACGAAGATTATTTGGCAGCTTGCAACCAAGAGTTTCCTGAGCGTTGGTGGAAAGCACAACGTAAGAGCATTTTATAAGAGCTTTTGTAAATAAAAATCTTATAAAATCTTATAAACATAAAATTTGTAAGAAAAAATATACAAAAACAACAAAAAAGCGTTAATAAACGCAATTATTTGCATTTTATCGATAATTTTATTTTGTCAATAAATATATAATTGTATTTTTGGTCAAGAAAATAAAATTTTAAGATATAAATAATTGTTTTTTTCAAAAATAATAGATAGGTTTACGCCCTTAAAATAAGAATACATAATTAACCCAAATTAATATGAAGAAGTTCATTGCATTTGCATCTGTTTTAACACTACTAGTTAGCTGTGGTAAGTCTAACGACAAAGGAGAATTAGTAGGAGTAAAAGGAAAAAAATGGCATCCAGAAAAACCATACGGAATGACTTTAGTTCCAGGTGGTGCTTTTATTATGGGTAAATCAGATGATGATTTAGCTAATGTTCAAGATGCTCCAACTAAAACAGTAACTGTTAGATCGTTCTATATGGATGAAACAGAAATTACTAATAGCGAGTACCGTCAATTCGTTGAATGGGTTAAGGACTCTATTATTAGAGTGCGTTTAGCTATTCTTGCTGATGAAGTTGGTCAAAAACCAGGTTCAGGTAAAGGTGGAAAAAATGCAGGTAGCATTGGTGATTTCGCTTTTGCAGATCAAGATCCAGCTAAAATGACTCCATACGATAAGTATATGTATGAGAATTATTATAGCGTAGGAACTACTGATGATCCATATGCTGGAAGAAGATTAAATAAAAAGACAAAATTAATTACTGATACAAAAAAATATCCAGACGAATATTATGTAGAGGTAATGGATACGATGTATTTGCCAGTTGCTGAATCATTTAATGGTTTAAGAACAATTGATGTTGATAAATTGAAATTCCACTATTCATGGATGGATATCCAAGCAGCAGCTAAAGCTAAAGTTGGAAAAAGAAGTAAATTCATCAAAACAGAAAATACTAAAGTTTATCCTGATACAACAACTTGGATAAAAGATTTTTCTTACTCTTATAACGAGCCAATGCATAATGATTATTTCTGGCACCAAGCTTATGGAGATTATCCTGTAGTTGGAGTTAACTGGAAACAAGCAAAAGCGTTTTGTGCTTGGAGAACATTGAATAAAAACATTTATGTTAAAAAGAAAAAAGGAAGAGATTTGATTAACTCATTCCGTTTACCAACAGAAGCAGAATGGGAATATGCTGCTCGTGGTGGTCTTGAATCAGGTAATTATCCTTGGGGAGGTCCTTATACTAAAAATGATAGAGGATGTTTCATGGCTAACTTCAAACCTAATCGTGGAGACTACGCAGCAGACCAGTCATTATATACTGTAGAAGCTAAATCTTATGAGCCAAATGGATACAACCTTTACAATATGTCAGGAAACGTATCAGAGTGGACAGATTCTTCTTATGATGCATCAGCTTACGAATATGTTTCAACAATGAATCCAAATGTTCCTGATACTTCAAACAAACGTAAAGTTGTTAGAGGAGGTTCTTGGAAAGATGTTGCTTACTTCCTACAAGTAGGAACTAGAGATTTCGAATATCAAGATACTGCAAGAAGCTACATTGGTTTCAGAACAGTTCAAGATTACATGGGAACTCAAACAACCGGAAACGGAAAGATTAAAAGATAAATTGTATTTTAACTAACTTAATTATATTAAACTTAACTAACTAAATTATTATTATTATGGGATTATTATCACCTAAAGTTATGAATTTCGCCTATGGTATGGGTGCAGCAGTTGTAATTGTTGGAGCATTATTTAAAATTGCTCACTTTGAATTAGGACCTTTAACAGGTACTGTGATGTTAACAATTGGATTATTAACAGAAGCATTAATTTTTGCTTTATCTGCATTTGAAACGCCACCAGCAGAATTAGATTGGTCTTTAGTTTATCCTGAATTAGCAGGTGGACAAGCTCAACCAAAATCAGCTAAAAAAGAAGATCCAAAAGAAGCACAAGGTTTGCTTTCTCAAAAATTAGACAATATGTTGAAAGAAGCTAAAATCGATGGTGAATTGATGGCTAGCTTAGGAAATAGCATTAAAAACTTTGAAGGTGCTGCAAAATCAATTTCTCCAACTGTAGACGCTATGGCTGGTCAAAAGAAATATGCAGAAGAAATGGGTAAAGCTGCTGCTCAAATGGAAGCTTTAAATGGATTATACCAATCTCAATTACAAAGCGCTGAAAGAAATGCACAAATCAATAACGAAGTTGCTGAAAACAACTTAAAATTAAAAGACCAAATGCAATCATTAACTTCTAACTTATCTACATTAAACAATGTATATGGTGGAATGTTATCTGCAATGAGTAATAAAGGATAATTAGTTTTTTTAACTATATTTTATTAAATTAACAATTAAAACTAATTAGAAAAAATGGCAGGAGGAAAATTAACCCCTAGACAGAAGATGATTAACCTGATGTATTTGGTTTTCATCGCGATGTTGGCAATGAATATGTCAAAAGAAGTCCTTTCGGCTTTCGGTTTGATGAACGAAAGATTTGAAGGCGCTACAAGTTCAGCAACTGCAACTAATGAATCTATGTTACAAGCTTTAGATACTAAAGCTTCTGAATCAAAAGGTGAATTTATTGCCGCTGCAGCAACGGCTCACAAAGTTGAAGCTGCATCAAAAAAGTTCTATGATTTTATAGCAACTTTAAAAAGTGAAGTTTTAGTAGGTGTTGAAGCAGAAGATGGTAAGTTGCCATACGAAGCAATGGACAAAGCTGATAATTTAGACCACGGTTGGTTTACTGGTGACGGTTACACTAATAGAGGTAAAGAAGTTATTGCTGCAATTGATTCATATAAAGCAGACATGAAAGCTGCTTTGTCAGATAAAAAATATGCTCCAATTTTGAATGAATTAAATTCAAAATTTGATACTGCTGAAGTTACTAACAAAGAAGGTGTTAAAATTAAATTTTTAGATTATCACTTTAAAGGTTTTCCTGCAATTGCATCTTTAGCAAAATTATCTGCTTGGCAGAATGATGTTAAAAAAGCTGAATCTGATGTTATTGCATCAGCTTTAGGTAAAGCAGCAGTAAGTGAAGCTTCTTACAGCAAATTTCAAGCTATTGTAGCTTTAGATAAAAATGTATATTTCCAAGGTGAGCCTGTTACTGGAAAAGTAGTTCTTGGAAAATATGATCCAAACGCAAAATTTAGTGGTTTTCAAGGCCCTGGTAGATTAGAAAATGGTCAAGCTGTAATTTCAACTACTGCAGGTGCAGTTGGTGAACAAACTTTAGCAGGATCTTTTAATTTTGTGGAAGGTGGAAAACCAATTAAATTACCTTTTACTGGTAAATATGTTGTTGTGCCTCGTCCAAATTCTGCAAACATTTCTGCTGATAAAATGAATGTTGTTTACAGAGGATTACCTAATCCAATGACAATTTCATTCGCAGGTATTGGTGATAATAACGTTAATGCCTCTGCTCCTGGTTTGTCAAAAGCAGGTGGTAATGGTAAATATAATTTAAATCCTGGTTCAGGTACTGAAGTTACTGTTAATGTTACAGGAAAAATGACAGATGGTAAATCAGTTTCTGATAAGAAAGTATTCAGAATTAAGAATATTCCTGCTCCACAAGGTGCTATTGGTGGTCAAGGTGGAAATCAGAAAGGTGCGAAATCTCGTTTACAAGCTTCACAAATTTCAGCTATTTTACCTGATTTCTTGTATGACTTAAACTTTAGAGTAACTCAGTTTGTATTTAAAGTACCTGGTCAAGCATCTATTGTTGTTAATGGAGATCGTTTAAATTCTCAATGTATCGCTGCTTTAGCAAGAGTTTCTAAAGGTGATCAAGTGACTATTTCTGATATAAAATCTAAAGTTATTGGTGCAGAAGGAATTGATGTTAAAACTGCTGCTCCAGCTATTTACGAAATACAATAAAAATTTAAGTTTGTCGTTATAAACCTACTTAGATAACTTAGAATAAAAATTATGAAATTGAAAAACTTTTTGTTAGTTGTTTTTAGTGTTGCAGGAACTTATGTTGCTTCTGCTCAATCCAATTTATTGAATGCTAAAACACCAGATGAGATAGGCAAGAAAACGGCTGCTCAATTAGAGTCTGATAATGATAAACCTCTACCTTATGGCTATGTTCATGATAGAGATGTTTTAATGGGTAAAACTACTTGGGAACTAATTGATCTTGATGAAAGAATAAATTTTCCTTTGTACTATCCTGTAGATACTGCTTTTGTTGGTAAAGAAAGAAGATCTCTTTTTCAGGTCTTGTTGAATGGTATTAAAAGTGGAAAAATTACAGAAGTTTATGGAGATGATTATTTTAATTCTAAAAAGTCATTAAAAGACATGACCTCTACTTTTAAATTTATTGATACAACTGATGCTGGTAAAGATGAAATCAACAATTATTATGAAGATTACAAGGCTGGTAGAAAAGTGTTAGATAAACAGTATATCAACGAAACAGAATTAGATGCTAGTGATATCACAGGTTATAAAGTAAAGGGTTTTTGGTATTTTGATAAACGACAAAGTGAGCTAAAATATAGAATGTTGGCGATATGTCCTTTAGCAATTGAGGCTAGAGATAAAGCTAAAGGAAATAATGATCCGATCGAACTTTTTTGGGTTTATTTTCCTTCAATTAGAGATATTTTGCACGAAGCTAAAGCATTCAATGATAAAAATTCTGCAATGCCTTTAACATTCGACCATTTGTTAAATTCTAGACGCTTTAGTGGTGTTATTTACAAAGAAGAAAATGTTTATGGTGACAGAACTATTCAAGATTACATGAAAGATAATGCACAAATGCAATTATTAGAATCAGAAAGAGTTAAAGAGAAGATTCGTAATTTCGAACAAGACATGTGGAACTACTAATATTAGTTTTCAAATAATATAAAACTCTTATCGAAAGATAAGAGTTTTTTTATGTCCATTATTTATCTTTACAATCTCTAAGTAACTTTTTATGTTAGATTATATTATTGTTGGTTCTGGTCTTGCAGGTATTGCTTTTTCTGAAATTGCACTTCAAAATAATAAAACTATTTTGGTTGTAAACAATCAATCTCAAAACTCATCAAGAATTGCTGGAGGATTATATAATCCAGTTATTTTAAAACGTTTTAGTGAGGTTTGGCAAGCTTCAGAACAATTAGAATTGTTATACAACTTTTACGCAAATCTTGAAAAAAAGCTACAAATTAAGTTGGATCATAAACTACCGCTTTTGCGTAAATTTTATTCTGTAGAAGAACAAAACAATTGGTTCACTGCTTCAGATAAACCCATTCTTTCAAAGTTTCTTTCAACTATTTTAATCACCAAGAAATGGGATTCAATTCCTTCACCTTTTAATTTTGGAGAAGTTCTATATTCTGGTTATGTCGACACAAATCTATTAGTCGATTCATACAAACAGTTTCTTATTTATCAAAATGCCTACTTAAATGATACCTTTGATTATTCAGGTTTAGTTATTGAAAAGGAATTTATTTCTTATCAGAATATAAAAGCCAAACATATTGTCTTCGCAGAAGGATTTGGAATGCTTTTAAATCCATTTTTTAATAAATTACCACTAGATGGAACTAAAGGCGAATTATTGCTTATTAAAGCACCTAATTTGAATTTAGATGTAATAGTAAAATCTTCAGTTTTTGTTTTACCTATCGGAAATGACTTGTATAAGGTTGGAGCAACTTACAATTGGGAAGACAAAACAAATATCCCAACAGAAGCCGCAAAAAAAGAATTAATTGAAAATCTCAAAGAATTGATTACATGTGATTTCGAAGTGATAGAACATTATGCAGGTGTTCGTCCCACTGTTAAGGATAGAAGACCTCTAGTTGGAACACATCCAATTCATAAAAATCTACATGTTTTAAATGGATTAGGAACAAGAGGTGTTATGCTAGCACCAGCCATGGCTAAAAATTTATATAATCATATTGAAAATCAAATTCCTCTTGATAAAAATATTGATATCTTAAGAATTAAGAATTTTGTCTCCAGTTTTTGTCAAAATGAATAAACATGTTGATGTAAATATTTCTAGCTAGTCTTGCAGTAACAGGCATTAAAAGTAAAATTCCTATTCCCAAAGAAATAAATGAAACCTTTACAGATAATCCTAATATTAATTTTGTTATCACAAATATTGCTACGCCAATAGCAACTGTTAATCCATAACTTACGTACATTGCTCCATAAAAAAACGAAGGTTCAATTACATATTGAGTTTTGCAATGACTACAAGTCTCATGCATTTTGTATAAAGTATTCAATTTATATGGATTTTTTTCCACATACATACTTTCTTCATGACATTTTGGACAAGTTCCTGTTAAAATACTATTTAATGTGCTTCCTTTTTTTAACATTTGCAAAAATTTTTAGCAAAGGTACAGCTTTGTACTTTTCTTAATGTAACATTTGTCACAAATTATATGCTTAATATTCACAATTTATCGGTTTCTTTTGGTGGTTCATATCTTTTTGAAGAAGTAACTTTTCGCTTAGGTTCAGGCGATAGAGTAGGACTTGTTGGAAAAAATGGAGCTGGAAAATCTACAATGCTCAAGATTTTAGCTGGTGATTTCAAACCTGATTCAGGTCAAATTGCTACAGAAAAAGAAATCAAAATGGGGTTCCTTCGTCAAGATATCGATTTTGAACACGGTAGAACAGTTCTTGAAGAAGCCTACGAAGCATTTACTGAGATCAAACATGTTGAAAAAAAACTCGAAGAAATCAATCATCTTCTAGTTACAAGAACCGATTATGAAAGTGAAGAGTACGGCCAAATTATAGAAGATTTGTCAGATTATACGCATCGTTTTGAATTACTTGGTGGTTATAATTATGTTGGTGATACCGAAAAAATCCTATTAGGATTAGGATTCAAAAGAGAAGTATTTAATGACCAAACCGATACTTTTTCTGGAGGTTGGAGAATGCGTATTGAACTTGCAAAGTTACTTTTACAATCCAATGATATTTTACTTCTCGATGAGCCAACCAATCACTTAGATATTGAAAGTATCATCTGGTTAGAAGGTTTCTTAAGAAATTTTCCAGGAGTTGTCGTAATCGTTTCTCACGATAAAATGTTCCTTGACAATGTTACCAATCGTACAATCGAAATCTCTTTAGGAAAAGCATACGATTTCAATAAACCCTATTCGGAATATTTAGAATTGCGTCATGAAATTCGTGAAAAGCAACTAGCAACTCAAAAAAATCAAGCTAAGAAAATTGAAGAAACAGAGAAATTAATCGAGAAGTTTCGTGCCAAAGCATCCAAAGCTTCGATGGCGCAATCATTGATTAAAAAGCTCGATAAAGTAGAACGTATTGAAGTTGATGAAGACGATAATTCGGTTATGAATATTTCATTTCCAGTTTCAAAAGTTCCAGGAAAAGTTGTAATTGAAGCCGAAGATGTTACCAAAGCTTACGGAGATAAAGTCATTCTAAAAGACATCTCTTTATTAGTAGAGAGAGGAAGTAAAATTGCTTTCGTTGGTCAAAATGGTCAAGGAAAATCTACATTCATTAAAGCTATTGTAAACGAATTTGAATATCAAGGCGAAATCAAATTAGGTCATAACGTTCAAGTAGGCTATTTTGCTCAAAATCAAGCCGAATATCTTGATGGTGAAATCACTCTTTTACAAACGATGGAAGATGCTGCAACCGATACCAATCGTTCTAAAGTTAGAGATATGTTGGGTTCGTTCTTGTTTCGTGGTGATGATGTAGAAAAGAAAGTAAAAGTACTTTCTGGAGGCGAGCGCAACCGATTGGCTTTGTGTAAATTATTGCTTCAACCAATCAACGTTTTGGTAATGGATGAGCCTACAAATCACTTAGATATTAAGTCTAAAAACGTACTAAAAGCAGCACTTCAAAAATATGAAGGAACACTATTATTAGTTTCTCACGATAGAGATTTCTTGCAAGGAATGTCAAACATCGTTTACGAATTTAAAGACCAAAAAATAAAAGAATATCTTGGTGATATCAACTTTTTCTTAGAACAACGTAACATGGAAAACATGCGCGAAGTAGAGAAAAAAGATGTTGCTAAAAAAGAAGCTCCAAAAGAAAATAGCAAAGCTTCTTATGAAGATCAAAAGAAAAACAAGTCACTTCAAAATCGTCTTAGTAAGATTGAAAGTCAAATCCAACAGTTAGAAAAAGATATTCAAAATGATGACAAAGCCTTGGCATCAAATTATGATAAACATCTTGAAGATGCCAATTTTTTCATAGCTTACAATAAGAAAAAGGCCGAATTAGATAAATTACTAGAAGATTGGGAAGTTGTACAAGGAGAAATTGATAGTTTATAATTCTCATGAACAAATTTGTAAAACCAATAAATCTGCATTTAACGATTTCAATTTTTATTGTATTCAATATTGCATTGATTTATGGATTTAAACCCGACTTATGGTTTGATGTTAAAGTTCTCACTACTGATGAGCATAGTATTTTTAAAGCAATTATGGGAGTTTACATTGCTTTTTCATCTTTATGGTTTGTCGGAATTACAAAGGAAAAATTCTGGCAAACGGCAACAATTTCAAACTTTCTATTCATGTTTGGTTTAGCTTTCGGAAGAATAGTAAGCATTATTTTCGACGGAATTCCATCAACAATATTTTTATTAGGAACCGTTGGTGAATTAACTCTAGGTTTTTATGCTTTTTATCAATTCAAAAAATCAAAAGTATAAGTAGATTTTTAAGAAGCTAATCCTGCTTTCCATTATAAGTTTTCATCAACAATCCTTTTTTTGTAAGCACTAAAAAGAGCTTCCGTTGGTCGCTTTTTTAGCACAACAAAAAATAGCATTCTTCAATGAAAAGCTTTTCATTTCCATCAGGGCTAAAGGAATTTTGCAAAATTCATAATTCATAATTTTTAATTCATAATTACTTAAACGGATGTCTCATTTGCCATTCTGCTTCTGGTTCTAATTTCTTAAAAATGTATTCTATGTATTTGTTTATCAGTTTGTTATTATGATAAATAAAACCCGACATATTCACTGGAATTGCACCAATAGAACTCTTTATTTCTAAAGCAGTTCTTCCAAATATTATTTTTTCAAAACCTTTTTCAATACCATATTCCGTCATGTTGTAAAGCATATTCAAATACAGCATATTTTCTTTTTGAACTTGCGAATCATAACCTAAAAAGTAGGTTTCTAACACGCTTCCATTAGAAAGAATTGTGTGAAATCCAACTAATTTATCTTTTAGAAAGTAACCAAATATCAGAAA
>JAAFHW010000059.1:4915-17615 GCA_013298525.1 Flavobacteriia bacterium | reverse complement strand
CGAATGGGTATTAATGGACTACGTAAGTATTGTCGTGCATGTATTTCAAAAAGAAATTCGTGAATACTACAACATTGAGGGACTTTGGGGCGATGCAAAAATCACTTCATTAGAGAACAAAAACTAAAAGCACAATAAATAATGTCAGACAACAAAAAGCCAAGTGGTTTAAAATTTAGTCCGTGGTGGATTTCAGGAGCTCTTATTTTAATGTTTATTGTTTTAAACATTTTTAATAGTTCTGGTGGAATTGAAGATCCTACAAAAATTTCGTCATCTAAATTTGATGAACTTTTGAATAGTGGTCAAATCGAAAAAGTAATTGTTTACAATAAGGTTCAAGCGGAAGCCTTCCTTACTCCTGCTGCACTTAAAGATAAAGCTAATAAAAAAGTAGCTCAAGATTTATTTGGAGCAGTAAATAAAGGACCACATTATATCACTGAATTTCCTGATGCACAAAATCTTGAAAACAAGCTTATCAAAGCGCAGTCAGAAAAAAAATTAAAAGATTACGACTTTAAAACAAAAGATGATTGGTCAGGATACATTATTAACTTCCTTCCAATGCTTATACTTATTGGTGTTTGGTTGTATTTTATGAGAAGAATGTCTGGCGGTGGTGCTGGCGGTGGCGGAGGTCAAATCTTCAACATTGGAAAATCTAGAGCTAAGCTTTTTGATGAAAAATCTGAAGTGAAAACCACTTTCAAAGACGTAGCCGGATTAGAAGGTGCTAAAGAAGAAGTACAAGAAATTGTAGAATTTCTTAAAAACCCAGAAAAATATACTGTTTTAGGTGGGAAAATTCCAAAAGGAGCTCTTTTAGTTGGACCTCCAGGAACTGGAAAAACGTTACTTGCAAAAGCCGTTGCTGGTGAAGCAAAAGTTCCTTTCTTCTCACTTTCAGGTTCAGATTTTGTTGAAATGTTTGTTGGAGTTGGTGCTTCTCGTGTAAGAGATTTATTCAAACAAGCAAAAGAAAAATCACCAGCCATCATTTTTATTGATGAGATTGATGCTGTTGGTCGTGCAAGAGGAAAAAACAATATGTCAGGCGGAAACGACGAGCGTGAAAATACCTTGAACCAATTACTAACCGAAATGGATGGTTTTGGAACAAACACTCACGTTATTGTACTTGCTGCAACAAATAGAGCTGATGTTTTAGACAAAGCTTTAATGCGTGCTGGACGTTTTGACAGACAAATTTATGTCGATTTACCAGACATTAGAGAACGTAAAGAAATCTTCGAAGTGCATTTAGCACCTTTGAAAAAAGTAGAAGGTTTAGATACTGACTTTTTAGCAAAACAAACACCAGGTTTCTCTGGTGCAGATATTGCAAATGTTTGTAATGAAGCGGCTTTAATTGCTGCTCGTAATAACAAAACAGCCGTAGACAAACAAGATTTCCTAGACGCAGTTGACAGAATTGTTGGCGGATTGGAAAAGAAAAACAAAATAGTTACACCTGCAGAAAAGAGAGCTATTGCAGTTCACGAAGCGGGTCACGCAACCGTAAGTTGGATGTTAGAACATGCTGCGCCACTTATTAAGGTTACTATTGTTCCTAGAGGTCAAAGTTTAGGTGCTGCTTGGTATTTACCTGAGGAAAGACTTATTGTTCGTCCAGATCAAATGCTTGATGAAATGTGTGCTACTATGGGTGGTCGTGCGGCAGAAAAAGTAATCTTTGATACTATTTCGACAGGTGCTTTATCAGATTTAGAAAAAGTTACAAAACAAGCTCGTGCTATGGTAACTATTTATGGCTTGAATGAAAAATTAGGTAACATCACTTATTACGATTCTTCAGGACAAAGCGAATATAGTTTTAGCAAGCCTTACTCAGAAGATACAGCTATCACTATTGATAAAGAAATTTCACTTCTTATTGAAGGTCAGTATCAAAGAGCGATTGAAATTCTTAAAGAAAACAAAGATAAATTGTTACAACTTGCCGATATTTTGATTGAAAAAGAGGTGATTTTCAAAGATGATTTGGAAACTATTTTTGGCAAACGTCCTTATCAAATAGACAGCGAAGAGAACACTGAATTTACTGCTTAAACAACAGTTAAATATAAAAATTTAAAAATCTTAATTCAAAAAATGCTTTTGAATTAAGATTTTTTTATCTTTGAAGGTTTTCAAATGATATTTAAAGAATTTTACACAGCAATATGAGTCTTTTCAGAAAAATATTTGGTTCTAGCAATGATGCTTCCGATGAGGAAAACCAAAGTGAATATAATACTCCCAAACCTTCAAATCTTCCAATTGACGATTTATTTACTTTCAATTTCAAGAAAAATGGCGGTAAGTTTATCTATTGTGAAAATTTAAACGAAGTAAGGGAACAGTTCGAAAATATACTTGAGGAAAATGATTGGTTTGAAAGTGAAGCATTATGTTTTGAACCAAAACTTTACAACCTTTTAGACGAAAATAAACTAAGTTATACTAATCCAACAGAACCAAAATTCTTTTTTGCAAGTTGCGAAAATTTAATAGCTGATGAAGGTTCAGTGTTGTTTTCTTCAAATCAAATCAAACAGAAAAAACCTAACGAATTACCTGACAATATTGTAATACTTGCTACTACAAGTCAGATATTAGAATCTAAAAGTGATGGTTTGAGAGTTATAAAGAAAAAATACGATAAAGACTATCCTACCAATATTACAACTATCAAATATTTTGAAAAAGTACAAGAAGAAGATTTCTTGACCTATGGAAGTTGTGCCAAAAATCTTTACCTACTTCTTTTAGAAGATTTATAACATGAATGAATCGCTAACGAGATTACTTTCGGGTGTAGTTTATGTAACACTTTTACTATTAGCTACTTCCTACTCTGCTAATAGTTTTTTTTTACTATTTGGCGTTTTTATGCTCATTGCGATTTATGAGTTTTGCCAATTAATCAATTTAAATAAAATTCTTCCCATAATAGTTGGAGGAGTTGCATTTTACTTGGGAAGTCAATTTAGAACTAACAAAACCAATGATATTTTAATATTAATTGCAACACTTTTTGTTTCCATAAAATGTTTGCTTTTACTTTTCAATACCAAGAAAGAAAAAATTGATACCCTTTCGAAATACATTTACCTTATTGGTTATGTAATCTTACCATTTATTCTAATTGCCAAAATTCCTTTTGTTGGAAATAACTTCAGACCAAAAATTATCATTAGTATTTTTATCCTTATTTGGACCAACGATACTTTTGCTTACATCGTAGGAAAATCAATTGGAAAACATAAATTATTAGAGAAAATATCACCTAAAAAAACCATTGAAGGCTTTTTTGGAGGAATGGTTTTCTCGGTTTTAGCAGGATTTTTAATATCAAAATACTATTTCGACCCCAATCCGAAATACTTTAACACTTCAGTTTTAATTTGGACCGTTAGTGCCATTATCATTAGTGTTTTTAGTACTTTGGGAGATTTAATTGAATCGAAATTCAAGCGTATTGCTGGTGTTAAAGACAGCGGAAAAATTATGCCAGGACATGGAGGCATTCTAGATCGCTTAGATAGTATTATATTTGTAGCTCCATTTGTATTTTTATTTTATCAAATTTTAGATTATGTTTCATAAAGAAGGTGCCAAGATTATTCTTATCTCTACTACTCTATTTGTAGTTTTACTATTAGTTTCTCCAATGGTTATATCAAATCCATGGATTTTAAAATCTGTACAAATACTAATGCTATTGCTTTTAGTGACTGTATTGCAATTTTTTAGAAATCCGAAGAGACCACTAGAAGTTAATGATTACAATATCATTGCACCAGTAGATGGAAAAGTGGTAGTAATTGAAGAAGTTTTTGAACCTGAATATTTCAAAGACCAACGTTTACAAGTTTCTATCTTTATGTCGCCAATAAATGTTCACGTAACTCGTTATGCTACAAGTGGAAAAGTAAGATACAGTAAATATCATCCTGGTAAATATCTTGTAGCTTGGCATCCAAAAGCCAGTACAGAAAACGAAAGAACAACGGTTGTAATTGAAAATAGAATTTTTGGTGAAATCATGTACCGACAAATTGCTGGTGCTTTGGCAAAAAGAATTGTAAATTATGCTGAAGAAGGAATGCAAGTAAGACAAGGTGATGATGCTGGATTTATCAAATTTGGTTCAAGAGTTGATATTTATTTACCAATTGGAACCAATGTAAATGTAAAAATTGGACAAAAAGCAGTCGGAAATCAAACTATAGTTGCTAGCAAATAAATGCAAGAAGATTTAGAAAAACGATTTGAAAATGCCGTAGCCTTGGCAAATACAATAACACAAGCCGAACTACCACAAGATGTTCAGTTGCGTTTGTATGCCTTATATAAACAATCAACTCACGGAACAATTACCAATCGCGTTTATCCTGTATATGACTTAAGAAATGCGTTTAAAATGAATGCTTGGATGCAAATAAGCCATCTTACTCAAGATGAATGCAAGGAATTATACATTGAAGCCATCACTGATTTAGTTAAAAAGAGATAACCAATGAAAAAAGTAATTTTAATTGTATTAAGTTCGATTTTTTTCCTTTCAATTGGTTCTTGCAAAAGGAAAAAATATACCGAAGTAGTCGAAGTGCCTCTTCCATCTAAAGAAGAAAAAATGACTATAGGTTTACCAGAAGACGTTAAAGCTGATGCTGGTGCCTTTGAATTGCTGAAACTTCCCTATAATTATGATGCCTTAGCTCCAAATATTGATGCTATGACCATGGAAGTACATTACTCTAAACATTATCTAACTTACACTAACAACTTAAATAAAGCTTTGGCTGGAACCGATTTAGAAAGTCTTCCAATCGAAGAGATTTTCAAAAAATTAGATTTAAATAATGCCGATTTGCGAAACAATTTAGGTGGCTACTACAACCATACTTTGTATTTTGACATTATGGCACCAAAAGCTGGCGGAAAACCTTCTGATACTTTGGCAAGTGCTATTGATAAAGATTTTGGTTCTTTTGATAATTTTAAAATTCAGTTTGAAGATGCTGCTATTAAGCAATTTGGTTCAGGTTGGGCTTGGTTGATAGTTGATAAAGCAGGAAAACTACAAGTTACAAGTACGCCAAATCAAGACAATCCTTTAATGCCAAGAGCCGTTGTTGCAGGAACTCCAATTTTAGCTATCGACGTTTGGGAACATGCTTACTATTTAAAGTATCAAAACAAAAGAAAGAAATACATTGAAGCTTTTTTTAATGTTATCAACTGGAAAAAAGTTGGCGAAAAATATGAAGAAGCCATTAAAAAATAAATCAAAATCCCAAGGTCAACAACTTGGGATTTTTTTGTTTTATAACAGAATTATAAGACTAATTCATATTAAGTATTGGTATTACTATATCAAAAAAAAAATGCCCAAATAATATTCATTTTTAACAACGATTTATTTTGATTTTCAGCACTTAGTAGTAGAATTGTTAAATTTATTTTTTTATATTAGCCTTCTAAAGAATAAAATTTTATGAAACATTTTTACTTTACACTACTTACTATATTCTTTTTTGCGACTGCCAATGCTCAAATTGTAAACATACCTGATGCTAATTTTAAAGCAAAACTGATCGCACTTGGAAAAGATACTAATGCTGATGGACAAATACAAGTAACGGAAGCCTTAGCGGTTACCGCTCTCTATGTGAGTCAGGCTTCTATTTCGAATATAACAGGCATTGAAGCTTTTACAAATCTTCAAACTTTAAGTTGTTTTTCCAACCAACTTACTACCTTAAATGTACAAGGATTGACAAATCTTCAATATTTACATTGCAATAACAACCAACTTACTACCTTAAATGTACAAGGATTGACAAATCTTCAACATTTACATTGCTATAACAACCAACTTACTACCTTAAATGTACAAGGATTGACAAATCTTCAAGAGTTAAATTGCAATTACAACCAACTTACTACCTTAAATGTACAAGGATTGACAAATCTTCATTATTTATATTGCAATTACAACCAACTTACTACCTTAAATATACAAGGATTGACAAATCTTCAACATTTACATTGCTATAACAACCAACTTACTACCTTAAATGCGCAAGGATTGATAAATCTTCAACAGTTACATTGCTATAACAACCAACTTACTAGCTTAAATGTACAAGGATTGACAAATTTTCAAAGTTTAAGATGCTCTAACAACCTACTTACTACTATAGATGTACAAGGATTAACAAATCTTCAAGGGTTAAATTGCAATAACAACCAACTTACTACCTTAAATGTACAAGGGACAAATCTTAACGTTTTAGATTGCTCTAGCAACCAACTTACAAGTTTATTTGTAAAAAATGGGCGTAATGAATATATGATTTTTTCTGGTAACCCTAACCTTACTTACATTTGTGCAGATGATAGTGAGATTACATTTGTGCAAAATTTAGCAACTGGATATGGTTATAGCAATTGTCATGTTAATAGCTATTGTAGCTTTACTCCTGGAGGTATCTTTTACACTATAAATGGCACCAATAAATATGATTTAAACAACAATGGTTGTGATGCTTTGGATATTTCTTTTCCAAATTTCAAGCTTACTATGACAGATGGCACAAACACAGGTGGTTTAATTGCAGATACAACAGGAAATTACACAATATCAGTCCAAGCAGGAACTCACACTCTTACTCCAGTTTTAGAAAACCCAACTTATTTTACTGTTGCTCCAGCTACTGCAACTGTTACTTTTCCAACTGCTACAAGTCCGTTTACTCAAGATTTTTGTATTGTGCCAAATGGTGTTCATCACGATCTAGAAGTGGTTGTTATTCCGCTATTTCCTGCTCGTCCTGGTTTTGATGCTAGTTATAAAATCAAATACAAAAACAAAGGAACTTCTTCTCAAACAGCTACTTTGGTTTTTAATTTTAATGATGCCGTTTTAGATTATGTTGCTGCAACTTTAGCACCAACCACTCAAAATGTAGGTTCGCTTTCTTGGAATATTGGCACAATGGCACCTTTTCAATCGGGTGAATTTGTAGTAACTTTAAATGTAAATTCTCCACAGGAAACTCCAGCCGTAAATGCTGGAGATATTTTGAGCTATGCTGCAACAATAAATGGTTTAAATAGTGATGAAACACCAATTGATAATACTTTTCCATTGCGACAAATTGTTGTAAATTCTTATGATCCAAACGATAAAACGTGTTTAGAAGGCAACACCATCAACCCAATCATGATTGGAGATTATGTGCATTACAAAATTCGTTTTGAAAACACGGGTACTTTTCCTGCTCAAAATATTGTAGTAACAGATTTGATAGATATTTCAAAATTTGATATTTCAAGTTTACAAATGATCGATGCTTCTTATAGTTGTTCAACAAGAATAAACGGCAACAAAGTAGAATTCATTTTTGAAAACATCAATCTTCCTTTTGATGATGCCAATAATGATGGTTATGTGGTTTTTAAAATCAAAACAAAATCAACTTTAGTTGTTGGAAACACTATTAGCAATCAAGCAAATATCTATTTTGATTACAATTTTCCAATTATAACCAACACAGCAACTTCAACTTTTCAAGCATTGAATAATGATGCTTTTGTTTTTGAAAACGAGTTTGTTTTATACCCAAATCCTGCTAAAAATTTGTTGCATATCGAAGTAAAAAACAAAATTGAAATGTCGTCCATTTCAATTTATAATATGTTGGGACAAGTGGTTTTAACAACAACCAATCCTTCAAATACAATTGAGGTATCAAATTTAAAAACCGGTAACTATTTTATAAAAGTAACCACCGATAAAGGAACTGCTACTAGCAAATTCATAAAAGAATAAGCCATTTTATAGTATAACAAGCCTTTCAGAAATGAGAGGCTTTTTTGTTTTATGCCAAAATTATAAGACTAATTCATATTAAGTACTTGGTATCAGTATTCCCTTAACTAAGTTTTAAATAAACCTATATTTTATTCTGAACCACTAGAGTAAAAAAATCAATTTTACTATCTTTGCTAGTATTAAAAAAATTACTTTATCAAATTATATATGTATCTAAATATTTCAAAACTAAATTCATTTGCTAAATTCTTTTTTCTTCTGCTTTCTTTGAACGCTGTTGGACAAGAGAAAAACCTTAAAAATATTCAAAAACTAACTAATGGCGGTGACAATGCTGAGGCGTATTTTAGTCCAAATAGTTCGCTTTTGACTTTACAAGTTTCTAATCCGAAAGCTAATATTCTTTGCGATCAGATTTATATGTATGATTTACAAAGCAAAAGTTATTCTTCAGAAAATTTAAAATTGATTTCAACCGGAAAAGGAAGAACTACATGCTCTTACTTCATGCCAGATGGAAAACATATCATTTATGCCTCAACACACACTTCAAACGAAGCTTGTCCAGCGCCACCAAAACCAAAAGACGGAAAATACCTTTGGGCCGTTTATCCAGAATTTGATATTTATATTGCCGATTTGAATGGTAACATTGTCAAACAATTAACCAATACTCCAGGTTATGATGCTGAAGCTGTGGTTTCTCCAGATGGAAAGAAAATTGCCTTCACTTCAACTCGTTCTGGTGATTTAGAATTGTGGACCATGGACATTGACGGAAGTAATTTGAAACAAGTTACTAATGGTTTAGGTTATGATGGCGGAAGTTTCTTTTCACACGATAGTAAAAAATTAGTTTTCCGTTCGTCTCGACCTAAAACTGAAAAAGACATTAAAGAATACAAAGATTTATTGGCAGAAAATGTAGTAGCTCCAACAGAAATGGAAATCTACACTTGTAATGTTGATGGAACTGATGTTAAACAAGTTACTCACTTAGGAAAAGCCAATTGGGCACCATTTTTTAGTCCGAACGATAAAAAAATTATCTTTTCATCAAATCATCATTCTACTCGTGGCTACGATTTTCAATTGTACATGATTGATGTTGATGGAAGTAATTTGAAACAAATAACATGGGAAAGTGAATTTAACGCGTTTCCAATGTTTTCACCAGACGGAAAGAAATTAGTTTGGTCTAGTAATCGTCAACAAACTGCAGCTCGTGAAACCAATGTTTTTATTGCGGATTGGGTTGACAGTGACGAAACAGAAAATGTAAAACCAGAACTTCTAAACAAGCACATATCTTATTTGGCTTCTGATGAGTTGAAAGGTCGTTTAACAGGTTCTGTAGGTGAACAAAAAGCTGCTGATTATATTTCGGCACAATTCAAAGCTTTAGGATTAAAACCTTACAGCGGAAAAACGTATTTACAAAAATTCGATTACAAAGTTCGATTGAGTCCAAACGATTCTATTACCGATAAAAGCGAAACTAACTATGGTAGAAACGTTATAGCTTATTTAGATAACAAAGCAGCTAAAACTATCGTAATTGGTGCGCATTATGACCATTTGGGATTGAATGAGCACAACAATTCAACCAAACCAAATTCTAAAGGAGAAATTCACAATGGAGCTGATGACAATGCTTCTGGAGTTTCTGGTGTTTTAGAATTGGCTCGTATGTTGTCAAAAAATAAGACTACTGAAAAAGCCAACTACATTTTTGCTTTATTTTCTGGCGAAGAAGATGGTTTGATTGGTTCTAAACGCATGGCGGAAACATTGAAAACATTGTATCCAAATGTGGTTGCTATGATTAACATGGACATGATTGGACGTTTGAGCGACAAAAAAGAGATGATTGTTGGTGGTGTTGGAACTTCTCCAGAATTCAAAAAATTGGTTGAAAAAAACAAACCAGCTGGTTTTAATGTAACTACAGAAGACAGCGGTATCGGTCCAACTGATCATACTTCGTTTTATTTGAAAGATATTTCGGTTTTAAATTTCTTTACAGGAACGCATGGCGATTACCACAAACCAAGTGATGATACTGATAAAATTAATTTCAATGGTGTGAAAAACATTGTAGAGTTTGTTTTTAGAATTGCTAATGATGTGGCTGATTTAGATAAAGTAGAATTTACTAAAACTAAAGCTAATGCCGGAAAAACAAGACCAAAATACAAAGTAACAATGGGAATTATGCCCGATTACTCAGAACATCCTGATGGTTTACATGTTGATGGCGTAACAGAAAACCGACCTGCACAAGTTGCTGGAATTAAAGAAGGTGATGTTATTACAAAAATTGGAACCACAACAATCAAAGATGTTTATAACTATATGGAAGCTTTAGGCAAAATCAACCCAGGAGACGAATTAGAAGTTACTTATGTTAGAGATGGCGAAACTAAGGTTACCAAAGTGAAATTTGAGTAATCATAAATAATTGTTATAAATTAAATCCTAAGTTTTTTGCTTAGGATTTTTTTTTAGTTTTGAAAAAACTAATAATATGAAAAATACATTTTTATCCTTAGCAATTTTATTTTCTTATGTACTTTCTGCTCAGAATGATTTAGTGTTCAAAGAAAAAGATACAAGACCATTCATTGAAGTTATTGGAACTGCTGAAAAGGAAGTAATGCCTGACAGAATTTATATTGCAATTACTTTAACTGAAAAAAGTACTAATGATAAAGACGATAGCATTCAAAAACAAGAAGAAAATCTTAGAAAAGGTTTAGCAGAAACTGGTGTTGATTTGAAAGAATTATTTTTGTCAGATGCAGTTTCTGAAATTACAACCTATAAAAAGAGAGAAACTGGAATTAAACTTTCAAGAGAATACACCTTGATAGTGAAAAATGCAGATGAAGTTAAAAAGGTATTCAAAAAGTTAAGTGATATGAATATTAAAGAAGCAATCATCTCAAAAACAGAGTCTTCGGAAATTGAAAAATATCGAAAAGAAGTTAGAATTGCTGCTATAAAAGCAGCCAAAGAAAAAGCAACTTACCTACTCCAAGCGATTGGCGAAGAACTAGATAAACCATTAGAAATAAAAGAATTAGATTTAAATTCATTTAGATTTAGTAATACGTCATCAAATATGATCATAAAAAAAGATAATGTAAACGTAGAAACAAATTTTGAAAAAATACTTGTTCGCTTTTCTTATTATATTAAGTATTCTGTTAAGTAAAGGCTTATTCTAAAACTATAAATTTAAAATTAAATCATAAAAAAAGTCCTGATTTCTCAGGACTTTTCTATTATTTTAAACCAGCAATACTTTGTTCGATTGTGGCTATTTTGGCTAAAGCATCGGCTTCTTTTTTGCGTTCCATTTCTAATACTTTTTCTGGTGCGCCGTTTACAAACTTCTCGTTAGATAACTTAGCTTGTACCGATTTTAAGAATCCTTTGGTGTAGTTTAACTCTTCGGTTAATTTAGCTACTTCAGCTTCTACATCAATATTTCCTGTAATTGGAATAAAGTATTCGTTAGATTTTACTCTGTAAGACAAGGCACCATCAACTTTATCGGTAACGTATTCTAAAGTAACTATATTTCCTAATTTCATGATTACAGCATCAAAATAAGTAGAAGCATTTTCGTTATTCACTACTTTCAAATCGATAGCATCTTTAAACGGAATGTTCTTGTCTTTTCTAATGGTTCTAATTCCTGAGATTACTTCCATAGCAAAATCGAAATCTGCTATTAGCTTTTCATCATATGTTTTAGCTTTTGGCCATTCTGAAACAATTAAAGCTTGCTCTGGAGTTCTATCAGCAATATGTTGCCAAATTTCTTCTGTTAAAAACGGCATGAATGGATGCAATAACTTCAAGTTGTTTTCCAACATTTCTATGGCTTTGTCAAACGTTGCTTTGTCAATTGGTTGTTGGTAAGCTGGTTTTATCATTTCTAAAAACCACGAACAGAAATCGTCCCAAACCAATTTATAAATACCCATCAAAGCATCAGAAATCCTGTACTTATCAAAGTTTTCTTCGATTTCGGTTAAGGTTCTTTGCAACTTAGTTTCGTACCATTCGATAGCCACTTTAGAAGATTCTGGTTGCGGAATTGCATCTGAAACTTCCCAACCTTTAATCAATTTGAAGGCATTCCATATTTTATTTGAAAATGCTTTTCCTTGGTTGCACAATTCTTCGTCAAACATGATATCGTTTCCTGCAGAAGCGCTCAAAAGCAATCCAACACGAACACCATCGGCACCAAATTTCTCGATTAATCCTAATGGTTCAGGAGAATTCCCAAGCTGTTTTGACATCTTTCTTCCTTGTTTATCACGAACTAAACCTGTTAAATATACATTAGTGAAAGGTTTTTCACCAGCGTATTCATAACCCGCAATAATCATTCTCGCAACCCAAAAGAATAAAATATCTGGACCTGTAACTAAATCGTTAGTTGGATAATAGTATTTGTAATCTTCATTCTCTGGATCAAGAATTCCTCCAAAAACTGCCATTGGCCATAACCAAGAAGAAAACCATGTATCTAGTGCATCGGCATCTTGTTTTAAGTCGTTTATGGTTAATTGTTTATTGTTTGTAGCTTCTTGAGCCAAAACTAAAGCTTCTTCAATATTTTTAGCAACTACGAAGTCTTCCTTCCCGTCTCCATAATAATAGGCAGGAATTTGTTGTCCCCACCAAAGTTGACGCGAGATATTCCAATCGCGAATATTTTCTAACCAATGCTTGTAAGTATTGTTAAAACGAGATGGATATAATTTTACTTCATCGGTTACTAGAACAGCTTTGATGGCAGGCTTTACCAACTCTTCCATACTCAAAAACCAT
>JAAFHW010000059.1:0-4905 GCA_013298525.1 Flavobacteriia bacterium | reverse complement strand
GCTCTTCCGATCTGAGGTTCGATTACCGCTTTGGTTCTTTCTGAAGTTCCAACTTTATTTAAATGTGTTTCGGTTTTAGCTAAAGCACCAATTGTTTCAAGCTCTTTTGCAATTTCTTCACGAACTACAAAACGATCCTTTCCTTGATAATGCAATCCGAAAGAATTTAGAGAAGCATCGTCATTAAAAATGTCGATAATTTCTAAATTATGCTTCTCGCCTAGCGTTTTATCGTTCATATCGTGCGCTGGAGTCACTTTTAAACATCCTGTTCCGAATTCGATATCTACATATTCGTCTTCAATAATAGGAATAACTCTTCCACAAATAGGAACAATTGCTTTTTTCCCTTTCAAATGTGTGAAACGTTCGTCGTTTGGATTGATACAAATAGCAGTATCTCCAAAAATAGTTTCAGGACGCGTAGTAGCAACGGTCAAGAAATCTTCTGAACCTTCAATTTTATATTTTAAGAAGTATAATTTTCCCTGACGTTCTTCAAAGATAACTTCTTCATCAGATAAAGTTGTTTTAGCTTCTGGATCCCAATTTACCATTCGGTAACCACGATAAATCAAACCTTTGTTGTATAAATCAACAAATGAATGAATTACTGACTCAGACATATCGTCGTCCATTGTGAATTTTGTACGACTCCAATCGCAAGAGCAACCTAATTGTTTAAGTTGTTCTAGAATCGTTCCGCCATATTTATTGGTCCAATCCCAAGCGTGTTTTAGGAATTCTTCACGCGTTAAATCGTTTTTGTTGATTCCTTCGCTTTTTAGTTTGGCAACAACTTTTGCTTCAGTTGCAATAGAAGCATGGTCAGTTCCTGGAACCCAACACGCATTGAAACCTTTAAGACGCGCACGACGAATCAATACATCTTGAATAGTATTGTTCAACATGTGTCCCATGTGCAAAACTCCAGTCACGTTTGGTGGTGGAATAACAATGGTGTAAGGTGTTCTATGGTCTGGTTTGGATGTGAAATAGTCATTTTTCATCCAATAGTCATACCATTTTTGTTCTACTTCTTTGGCGTTGAATTGTGCAGGAATCATATAATTTTAGATTTCAGATTTTAGATTTCAGATTTATACTGAAAGTGTTTTATAAAATTAACAAAAGTACAATACAAAAACTTTTTAGCCCTGATTGAAGAAGTTACCATGTAACTCGGAAAGCAGGAAAATGGATTGCTGATAAATCCCGAGCGATTCGCTCCTTAAAAACTTTGGTATGTTTTTTGTAATTATTACTGCAAAAGTAAGTAATAAGTACTTTTATAAAAAATTAAGAATTAAAATTTTGCTTATAAATTTAAAGTCGTAATTTTACTAATCGAATGAAACCAAAAATTAACGTAATGAAAAAAATATTATTTATCGCTTTTGTAGTTCTAAACAGTGTAGCTTTTGCTCAAACTGGACCAAAGATTGTTTTTAAAGATAAAGACAATACTATTGACTACGGAACTGTTACCAAAGATACTGACGATGGTTTGAGAAAGTTTGAATTCACTAATACTGGAGATGCTCCTTTGGTGATTACTAATGCCAAATCTACTTGTGGATGTACGGTTGCTGATTATCCAAAAACTCCTATTCAACCTGGTAAAACTGGTGTAATTGAGGTGAAATACAATATGAATCCAGGGCCAATAAGAAAAACAATTACAGTTGAAACTAATGCTGTAAATGTTGAAAGTGGAATGGTTGCCTTAAAAATAAAAGGTGAAGTGATTGTAAAGAAAGAAGTCAATCCGCTTGAGAAAAAGCAAAGTTTGATGGAAAAATCATAAATTTAAGACGTTCGCAAACCGCGGACGTTTTTTTTATAATATATTTTTCAATTGGAATTTGAATTTCATGATTTTGCCTTTTCTATCAATTTCAAATTCAATGGATTTACCTTCTTCCGATTTAAGGAGTTCGTTTATTTGTTCGAGGTTAAAACTGTAACCATTTTTATTATTTATTTTTACAATAATATCTTCCTTTTGAAGTCCAGCAATAGCTGCTGGAGAATCTTTTCTGACACTAGTAATAATATAGACAGGTTTTAATTCGAACTTATATTTTAGATTGTTAACCACTTTATTACCATAAGCATCAAACAAATTATTACTAACAACTGGGTTGCTTTCGTAACTTTCAGTAATCCATTGCAAACCTTGATGCTGCACTTCTACTCCTGACATATTGAAGTTGAATGAATCATTGTAATTACTATTTTTTTTCAAATAAATTAGATTGTTATTATAATCAAAAATGATAGAGAATCTTCTTATAACTTCAGAACCAATTGATCCAAAGCGGCCTTCAATTTTGTCAATATCATTTGTAGCAATTGTGTCGGGAAAAGCTACAATTGGTTCAATAAATCTAAAATTTCCTATAGCTATTGATGGTATTCTTCCTCTTTTACCAAAAACATCACCACTAAATCCTCTACCTAAAAAGTCATCAATATTCTTTTTAGGGATTTCAATATTCTCATCTTTTTGCTTAAAAAACCAAAAGGCATCTGTATTTCCTATATCAACCAAAAGCATAGATTTTAATGGGGTTTTATCACTATTAAAAACAGGATTGGTATCAATATAAGGTTTACCTTGAATAAGTTTAAATGGTAGTTCATTGTAGTTTTTCACAACCTTACTTTGGTCTTTTTGGTTATTATTATAGATTATAATACGTTTAGAAATATAATCAATTTTAATGAGGTTATTTTTAAAAAGCTTATTTCCAATAATACCATTTACAGGAATTCCTACTTGAGAAGAGATGTTTATATTTTGATCTAAAACCAAATAAATGCAATGATTAGTATCTATATAATTTTTGATTTTTAGATTATTATTTACAGATTTATAGGCATCAAAAGCTTCATTACTACCAAATCCTCTTATTCTTACTTTTTCAACTTTAGAAAAGCTAACATCATCACTTTCATCAACGCTGAAAAGAATAGTATCTTCCACTCCAGTATCTACCATGAAGTTAAGAGTCACACCATTTACTTGGATAGGAATGATAATTAGGTTATTAATAAATTGAAAAGGAATTGAAATCTTATTCTTGTTAGTCTCAAACTGAAAACCATTTTGTGACCAACAACTAGAACTATATAAAAAAATGAGAATGGCGATTAACTTAAACTTCATCTAAAAAATATTTTCATAAATTTAATAAAATTTTGTTGTTGAAAAATCATTTTTAACAATAAATACAATAAAAAATTGCAAATTTGCACAACTAAATTTTCAATCATGCCAAAAGTTTCGAACAAAGGAAAACAAATGCCCGAATCGCCAATAAGAAAATTGGTGCCTTATGCGGATATTGCAAAGAAAAAAGGTCATAAAGTATACCATTTAAATATTGGTCAACCTGATATTAAAACACCTGAAGTTGCATTAAATGCAGTTAAAAATGCTGATATAAGAGTTCTAGAATACAGTCATTCCGCAGGTTTTGAAAGTTACAGAACGAAACTTTCACAATATTACAAATCTCACGGATTACCAATTGACGTTCAAGACATCATCATTACTACAGGTGGTTCAGAAGCGTTATTATTTGCTATGGGAAGCACAATGGATGTTGATGATGAAATTATCATTCCTGAACCTTTTTACGCAAATTATAACGGATTTTCAACAGCATCTGGAGTAAAAGTGGTTCCTGTTATTTCAACTATTGACGATGGATTTGCCTTACCTCCTATTGCTGCTTTTGAGAAATTGATTACATCAAAAACTAAAGCAATTCTTATTTGTAATCCAGGTAATCCAACAGGTTATTTATATTCTAAAGAAGAAATCCAACAATTAGCAGAAATTGTAAAAAAACATGATTTATTTTTAATTGCTGATGAAGTTTATCGTGAGTTTATCTATGATGAAAATGATAAGCACTATTCTGTTATGAATGTTCCTGGAATTGAAGAAAATGCTATTATGATTGATTCTGTTTCAAAACGTTATAGTATGTGTGGAGCAAGAATTGGTTGCATTGTTTCTAAAAATAAAGAGTTGATGGCAACTGCAATGAAATTTGCGCAAGCTCGTTTGAGTCCGCCAACGTTTGCTCAAATTGCTAGTGAAGCTGCATTAGAAACACCTCAAAGCTATTTTACAGAGGTAATTGAGGAATATAAAGAGCGAAGAGATACACTTGTTTCTGAATTAAATAAAATTGAAGGTGTAAAAGTGGCTACTCCAAAAGGTGCTTTCTATTGTATTGCTCAATTACCAGTTAAAAATGCAGATGATTTTGCACAATGGTTATTAGAATCTTACGATAACAATGGAGAAACTGTTATGATTGCTCCTGCAGCAGGATTTTACTCAACTCCAAATGTAGGTCTAAATGAAGTAAGAATCGCTTATGTTTTAAAGAAAGAAGACTTAGTTCGTTCTGTACAAATATTAAAAGATGCATTAAGAGTTTATAACTCTAAGTAAATTATCATAATATTATAAAAAAAATACTCCTCAATATTGAGGAGTATTTTTTTTGCTTATATATACATATTTATCGTTTCAGTGCAAAATGCGCTTTGAATTCTTTCATCACATTAGCTTCAGGATATTTCACTGTAAACCAGTAATCCGTTGATGGCATTAGGTTTCCGTTGTAGGTACCATCCCATCCTTTGCTTGCTGGACTGATTTGCTTAATAAGTTTACCAAATCTATCAAAGATATTAATTTGTAAACTTGGATAATCTTCTAAACCAACAATATTCCAATAGTCGTTAATTCCGTCTCCATTTGGTGTAAAATAGTGAGGGTAATCGATGATTTGTACTCCTGTTAATTGGAATGGATCACAGCTGCTTGCTACACCACCTTTGTCATCCCATACGGTTATGGTGTGTACTCCAAGTGGTACA
>JAAFHW010000058.1 GCA_013298525.1 Flavobacteriia bacterium | reverse complement strand
GTCTCAAATTTTTATTAATCTTGTTAGTAATTCATTAAAATTCACTAAAAATGGTTATGTAAAACTAATTGCTAAACTTGAAAAAGTTGAAGACAAAAAAATACAAATCCAATTTAAAGTTTCTGATAATGGAATTGGGATACCTGAAGATAAGCAAAATGAAATTTTTGAAAGTTTTTCTCAAGGTTCAATAGAAATTAATAGAAAATATGGTGGCACCGGACTTGGTCTAGCCATTGTAAAACGATTAATAGAATTATTGGGTGGAAAAATTCAAATTAATAGTAAAGTTGGATTGGGAACCACTTTTTCATTTTCGCTTCCATTTGAAGTTGGTAAAAATGAAATCTTAGAAATCAAAGAACAAGCCATAGATAATGCCGCAATTGAAAACAAGAAAATTCTATTGGTAGAAGATAATAAAATCAATCAAATGATTACCAAGAAGATGATTGAAAACAAAGGTATGTTCTGCAAAATATTAGACAATGGTGAGGATAGTGTTACCTATTTAAAACAAAAAAATGATTATGATTTAGTTTTAATGGACGTTCACTTACCTGGAATAAATGGCACAATAGCAACGCAACAAATTAGAGAATTCAATACTGAAATTCCAATTATTGCGCTTACAGCAATTTCACTAAATGAAAACAGAGAAATGCTCCTTTCTTATGGAATGAATGATGTAATTACCAAACCATTTGATCCAGAGCAATTTTACAAAATCATTGCAGAAAATTTATTATAAAAAAAGACGCTCATCTAAAGCGTCTTTTTTATTTAATATTGTTTGATTAGTTCTTTTATCAGTAATCTAACACTTGGTTCGGCTTTTTGAGCAGCTTTTAGGACCTCTTCATGGTTAACTTCTTCAATATTTTCTTCATCACCCATATCAGTAATAACGGAAAGTCCAAAAGTTTCTAATTCCATGTGTCGTGCTACAATAACTTCTGGTACAGTTGACATACCAACACAATCAGCACCAATGTTTTTTACCATCTTGTATTCTGCTAAAGTTTCAAAAGTTGGTCCTTGTAAACCCATATAAATTCCATCATGAACTTCTATATTGGCTTTATTTGCAATTTCTCTTGCTTTTGCAATCATTTTCAAACTATAAGGTTCGCTCATGTTTACAAATCTTGGTCCGAAACGTTCATCATTTTTTCCACGTAATGGATGCTCTGGCATCATATTGATATGATCTTTTATCAAAACTATCGAACCAACTTCATATTTAGGATTAACGCCACCTGAAGCATTAGATACTACCAATTTAGTAACACCTAAATATTTCATCACTCTCACAGGAAAAGTAACTTGCTTCATATCATAACCTTCGTAGAAATGAAATCTTCCTTGCATTGCAACAACTTTTTTATCACCAATGGTTCCAAAAACTAAAGCTCCTTTATGACCCTGAACGGTTGAAACAGGAAAATTAGGAATTTCAGAATAAGACAACGTAAATTCAATTGCAATATCATCAGTAAAACTTCCCAATCCTGAACCTAAGATTACTCCATATTCTGGTGTGAAACCTGTTTTTTCTTTGATATAATTAACGGTTTCTTGTACTTGTTCCCACATAATTTAAAATTGTTTGGTTAAAATCATCACCTTTAGAAATGAAATTACTTTTAATAGGTAAATAAAAAAGTGATTTCAAATTCTGATTTTTCAATCTAACGTAATCCTTTTCTGTTGTGATAATTAACTTATTGTTTGCTTTATTTTTAATTTCTTCAATATCTTTTTCTGAAAAATGATGATGATCTGGATAAACTAGTTTTACATTTTTTTCAGCCTGCAAATATGCAAAAAAGGGTTCGGGTTTTGCTATTCCTGCTAAAAGTAATTTATCAACATCAATTATTTCCTCAACTTTTTTAGATTCAAATTCGTTATAAACTTCAGAATCATAATCTATAAAACTAAAAAAGATTGGAACATTTAATCCTATCTTTTTAATGATATTTTCTTGTGCAAGTTCCGATAAATCTTTGGGACATTTAGTGATAATTATCACGTTAGCTCTTTTCGCTCCGCTTCTACTCTCTCTTAAATTGCCTGTTGGCAGCATGAAATCATTAAAATACAAATCATCAAATGAAGAAAGTAAAATGTAAAATCCAGCTTTGACTTTTCTATGCTGAAAAGCATCATCTAATAAAATAACTTCTGGTTTATTATCTAATTTTAATAATTGTTCTATTCCATTTTTTCTTTGAGCATCGACTGCTACATTAATATTTGGAAATTTTTGATGAATTTGAAACGGCTCATCTCCCAAAATTTCAGCATTTGAATTTGAATTAGCTAAAACAAAACCTTCCGATTTTCTTTTATAACCACGACTTAGTGTTGCAATTTTATAATTTGGCGAAAGTAAACGAATTAAATATTCAATTTGAGGTGTTTTACCAGTTCCGCCGACACTAAGGTTTCCGACAGCAATTATAGGAATATCAAACGAATAGGATTTCAAAATTCCTTTATCAAAAAGAAAATTTCTGATGGAAGTTATCCAACCATAAAGAATTGAAAAAGGAAAAAGTAAATACCTTAAAATAATCATAGTACGAAAGTATAATTTTTTATCTTTGAATTGAAATTAATTTTACAAAATGAACTTTAGAATTAAATTATTATTAGCTTTTATCTTTTGTTTTCAAATTGGATTTAGCCAAGAAAACAACGATGTTGCAATTTTAAAAGTGCTTTTATCAAAATATTACGCCAACGAAAAAGTAATTGTAAAAAACAGATTACAATTGCTGAGTTTCTATTGCAATAAAGCTCCTAATAATGAAGAAACTTTAGAAGTAATTGCTAAAAGCGATTTACTAAAGAAAAATGCTCAAGAAATTAAAAATCAAATTAATATCAAACTAAACGAAAATTGGTCAAAGGAATTTGATTTACTTTTTACAAATCAAAATCAGTATTTGAAAAGTAAAGTCAATAATTGTTTGAGTTTGGAAGAGTTTCAGAAAGTTTCTGATAGGTTTCACGATAACAATCAAAGGTTGATGATAGTTAGTAAACCAATGTATTTTGCTCAAAAATATTGTTTAGTAAAAGTGGCTTTTTATAGAAGTATTGAGCATAATTCAGGAAGCTTTTTCTTATTTGAAAATACTAATGGAGTATGGAATATTAAAGAAGTTTTAAATGAATGGGCAACTTGATTTAGATTGCAGATTTAAGAAGATACAATAAGATTATGAAAATAAAAGAAATACTAACAATTCTTGAAGAAATGGCTCCTTTGGCTTATGCTGAAGATTTTGACAATGTAGGATTATTGGTTGGAAATCAAAACGATGAAGCTATTGGAGTTTTAGTTTGTCATGATGCTCTAGAAAGCGTTATTGATGAAGCCATTGCCAAAAAATGTAATTTGGTAGTTTGCTTCCATCCAATCCTTTTCAGTGGCTTGAAGAAAATTACTGGTAAAAATTATGTGGAACGTGCCGTTTTAAAAGCCATTAAAAATGATATTGCCATTTATGCAGTTCACACAGCTTTGGATAATCATAAGAATGGTGTCAACAAAATTTTTTGCAATGCTTTGGGTTTGAAGAATACTAAAGTGTTAGTTCCTAAGCAAAATTTCATTCAAAAGTTGGTAACTTATACTATTCCAGAGAATGTTGAAAAAGTACGCAATGCTTTATTTGATACTGGTGCAGGGAAAATTGGCAACTATGAAGATTGCAGTTTCAACTCTCAAGGAATTGGAACTTACATGGGAAATGAAAATAGCAATCCCGAAATTGGAGAACGATTTGAATTTGTTGAAGCTCCAGAAATTAAAATCGAAGTTACTTTTGAAAAACATTTGCAAAGCAAAATTCTGAAAGCACTTTTTTCAAATCATGTTTATGAAGAAGTAGCTTATGAAATTTACGATTTACAAAATTCACATCAAAATATTGGCTTAGGAATGATTGGTGAACTCGAAAATCCAATGTCTGGAATTGACTTTTTGGAATTTGTAAAAGACAAAATGCAGTGTGGAGGAATTCGACATTCGCAATTACTTGGAAAACAAGTTAAAAAGATTGCAGTTCTTGGTGGTTCTGGTAGTTTTGCTATAAAAAACGCAATTCAAGCCAATGTTGACGTTTTTTTAACATCTGATTTGAAATATCACAACTTTTATGAAGCTGAAAATCAGATAGTTTTAGCCGATATTGGTCACTTTGAAAGCGAAAGATATACAAAAAATTATATTGTTGATTTTCTTAAAGAAAAAATTACTAATTTTGCAATCGTTTTATCAGAAGAAAATACAAATCCAGTTAAGTACTTATAAAATATGGCTACTACAAAAGAATTGAGCGTTGAAGAAAAATTAAGAGCGCTTTACGATTTACAAATAATCGATACTAGAATTGACGAAATCAGAAATGTAAGAGGTGAATTGCCTTTAGAAGTGGAAGATCTTGAAGATGAAGTAGCAGGTTTGACTACTCGTTTAGAAAAACTACAAAGCGATTTAGTAACTATTGAAGATAGTATTAAAGCTAAAAAGAATGCTATTGAAAATCATCAAGCAGCAATCAAAAAATATACTGAACAACAAAAAGATGTTCGTAACAACAGAGAATTTAACTCTTTAACTAAAGAAGTAGAATTTCAAGAACTTGAGATTCAATTAGCTGAAAAGCAAATTAAAGAATTGAAAGCATCAATTGAGCACAAAAAAGAAGTGGTTTCAAATTCTAAAGAAAAATTAGAACAAAAAACAACTCACTTAAAGCACAAAAAAGCTGAATTGAACGACATTATGGCTGAAACTCAAAAAGAAGAATCTTTCTTGACAGAAAAATCAGCTGAATATGAGCAACAAATTGAAGATCGTTTATTAGCTGCTTACAAAAGAATCCGTTCTAGCGTTAGAAATGGTTTGGCTGTAGTTTCTATTGAACGTGGAGCATCTGCTGGTTCATTCTTTACTATTCCTCCACAAACGCAAGTTGAAATTGCTTCAAGAAAAAAAATCATTACTGATGAGCATTCTGGAAGAATTTTAGTTGATGCATCGTTGGCAGATGAAGAAAGAGAAAAAATGGAAAAAATATTCGCAAAAATGTAATATCTTGAATCCCGATTAACGTCGGGATTTTTTTATGGAAAAAACTATTCAATTTTTTATTGTAAAAAGTGTTGGATTGTACATCAATACACTTAGTTATATTGCTCCAAAAAAAGCATTCGCATTAGCGTATAGTCTTTTTAGTCAACCCAGAAAAGGCAGAATTACTGAACACAAAATTCCGAAAACATTACTTAAAGCAGAACATGTTAGCCACAAGCACAATGAACATGAATTTCAAACTTATATTTGGAAAGGTAATGATGATATCATTTTACTGATTCACGGTTGGGAAAGCAATGCATCTCGTTGGAAGAAATTACTATCACATTTAAAGAAAACTGGAAAAACCATTATTGCAATTGATGGTCCAGCTCACGGAAAAAGTAGCGGAAAAGAATTTAATGTTCCTACTTATGCCGAATTCATTGATGTTGTTGTTCAAAAATACAATCCAAAAATTGCTATTGGACATTCTATTGGCGGAAATGCAATTGCCTATTTCCAAGCTCACTACAATCATAATTTTGAAAAGATAATTTTACTCGGTGCTCCTTCTGATTTTAAAATTATTTTAGATAATTATATTAAAATGTTGAGTCTTAACAAACGTGTTCATCAATCTTTAATCGATTACACTAAGAAAAGATTCAATCTAACTATAGATGACTTTTCGGCTTCTAAATTCTTAAAAAATAGTACAATTGAAGGAATTGTAGCTCATGATGTTCAAGACACTGTGGTTTTATTTGAAGAAGGAAAAAAGATTTCAAAAGCTTGGGAAAAAGCACAATTTATTGAAACAAAAGGTCTTGGACACAGTATGCATGATGCCTATTTGTATCAAACTATTGTAGATTTTGTTCAGAAATAATTTTCTACAAATTGTATTATCAAACTATCTAATCCCGAAGACTCGGGACTGAAATCTGAAAAATAAATCTATCTTTGCATAATGGAAGAAAATCTAACTCGCATCAATAAATTTCTATCAGAAACTGGATTTTGCTCACGTCGTGAAGCAGATAAGTTAATTGAGCAAGGAAGAGTTACGATTAATGGAACTGTGCCAGAAATGGGTACTAAAATTGCACCAACGGATGAAGTGCGTGTTGATGGAAAACTGGTTAGAGAAAATAATAAAAAACGAGTTTATCTTGCTTTCAATAAGCCACCCGGAATTGAATGTACAACCAATCTTGAAGTAAGAGATAATATTGTAGATTACATCAATTATCACGAACGTATTTTTCCAATTGGTAGATTAGATAAAGCCAGTGAAGGTTTGATTTTTATGACCAATGATGGCGACATTGTAAACAAGATTCTTAGAGCTAGAAACAATCACGAAAAAGAATATATAGTAACTGTAAATAGACCTATAACTGATAGGTTTATAGATAGAATGGCTAATGGAATTCCAATTCTTGAAACGGTTACCAGAAAATGTAAAGTTGAACAAGTTAGCAAATACGTATTTAGAATTGTACTTACGCAAGGACTAAATAGGCAAATTCGTAGAATGTGCGAATATCTTGATTATGAAGTAACTGCTCTAAAAAGAACTCGAATCATTAATATTTCATTGGATGTTCCTTTGGGAAGATATCGTGAACTTACTGAAGCCGAAATTACACAATTAAATCAATTGATAGAGCCTTCAAGTAAAACTGAAGAGGCAAGTTTGCCGAAAGTAACTCCGAAAATTTCATCTCAACCTCGTAGAGATTTTAGAAAAAGACAATAAAAAAACTCCAACTTTTCAGTTGGAGTTTTTTTAGCATTCAATTTCCATAACATAATCGTCCATAATGTAGTTATTTCCTATGTCGATTACTTCTTCTTTTATAATTTGGAAACCATATTTTTGATAAAAGTCTTTGGCTTTATTGAATTTATTCACATTCAAAAACAAAGCTAAATTATTCGATAGAACAACTTTTTCTTTAATATAATCTATTACTTGCTTTCCTATTCCTTTTCCTTGAATTTCTGGTAAAACATATAATTTTTGAAGTTTAGTTTTATTTGAATTGTTACAATTTAATTCATAAGATGCAAAACCAATAAAATTTTGACCATCCTCAATCAATAGAAAAATATGACCCTTATCAAATTGTTTTTCTAAAGAATCTATAGAATAAATCATCTCTAACATATAGTCTAATTGAGCTTTTGAAAGAATAGTTTCGTAAGCATTAGGCCAAATTTTATATGCCAAATTTTTAACTATTGATAATTGTTCTTTAGTGGCAACAACAATATTCATATTACTTTTTTAGGCGTTTTTGTTCCCTTGCCAAAAGTGTATTTTTCAACAACATGGCAATAGTCATTGGTCCTACTCCTCCTGGAACTGGAGTAATAAATGAAGCTTTTTTTGAAACATTTTCAAAGTCAACATCACCTACAATTTTATATCCTTTTTCAGAAGTTTCGTCGGCAACACGAGTGATACCAACATCAATTACAACTACATCATCTTTAACCATTTCGGCTTTTAAATAATTTGGAACTCCCAATGCTGTGATAATAATATCAGCTTGTGTTGTAATTTGGTTTATATTTTTAGTGTGACTGTGTGTCAATGTAACAGTTGAATTTCCAGGAAAGTGATTTCTTCCCATCAAAATACTCATTGGACGCCCAACGATATGACTTCTTCCAATAATTACGGTATGTTTTCCATCTGTTGGAACATTATATCGTTCTAACAATTCCAAAATCCCAAAAGGAGTTGCTGGAATAAATGTACTCATATCTAAAGCCATTTTTCCAAAATTTTCCGGGTGAAAACCGTCAACATCCTTACTTGGATCAATACAATTAATGATTTGTTGTGTATCAATTTGTTTTGGAAGTGGTAGTTGCACTATAAAACCATCAATATCATCATTTTGATTTAATTCATTAATCTTCTTAAGCAGTTCTGTTTCAGATGTTGTGCTTGGTAATTTTATCAAAGTAGATTCAAATCCAACTCTTTCGCATGCTTTTACTTTGCTTCCAACATAAGTCAAACTTGCTCCATCATTTCCAACAATTATTGCTGCTAAATGAGGAACTTTTTCGCCTTTGTCTTTCATCTTTTGAACTTCAGCAGCGATTTCATTCTTAATGTCTTCAGATACTTTTTTTCCGTCTAAAATGGTCATTGTTGTAGTGTGTTGTGTTGTTGTTATAGTTACAAAAAAGACGCGATAAATCGCGTCTTTCCATTATTTCATTCCTTTCATTCCGCCCATCATGCGCATCATGTTTTTTCCTCCTGGTCCTTGCATCATTTTCATCATTTTGCTCATTTGGTCAAACTGTTTCATTAATTGATTTACTTCTTCTAATTTTCTTCCAGAACCTTTTGCGATTCTAGTTTTTCTTTTCATATCGATTATTGAAGGTTTTGTTCTTTCTATTGGTGTCATCGAATGGATAATTGCTTCAATATGCTTGAACGCATCATCTTCAATTTCAACATCTTTAAGCGCTTTTCCAGCACCTGGTATCATTCCAACCAAGTCTTTCATGCTACCCATTTTTTTAATTTGTTGAATTTGAGCTAAGAAATCATCAAAACCAAATTCATTTTTAGCAATCTTCTTCTGAATTTTTCTTGCTTCTTCCTCATCGTATTGTTCTTGAGCTCTTTCTACAAGCGAAACAACGTCTCCCATTCCAAGAATTCTATCAGCCATACGAGAAGGATAGAACACATCGATAGCATCCATTTTTTCACCTGTACCAATAAATTTGATTGGTTTATTTACAACAGATTTAATTGTAATCGCTGCTCCACCACGAGTATCACCATCTAACTTCGTAAGGATAACTCCATCAAAATTTAATCTATCATTGAAGGCTTTTGCAGTATTAACAGCATCTTGTCCTGTCATTGCATCAACAACAAATAACGTTTCTTGTGGCTGAATAGCTTTGTGAACATTAGCAATCTCAGTCATCATTTCTTCGTCAACAGCTAAACGACCAGCAGTATCGACAATTACTACATTAAAACCATTGGCTTTAGCATAAGCAATTGCTTTTAAAGAAATATCAACTGGATTTTTGTTTTCTGGTTCAGAATAAACCTCAACACCTATTTGATCTCCAACAACATGCAACTGATTGATTGCCGCAGGACGATAAATATCACAAGCAACCAAAAGTGGTTTTTTGTTCTTTTTAGTTTTAAGATAATTGGCTAATTTACCAGAGAAAGTTGTTTTACCAGAACCTTGCAAACCAGACATTAAAATAACTGTAGGATTTCCTGAAAGATTGATTCCTGCAGCATCACCACCCATTAATTCGGTTAATTCATCTTTAACCAATTTAACCATTAATTGTCCTGGCTCTAATGTAGTTAATACATTTTGCCCCATTGCTTTTTCTTTTACTGATGTAGTAAAATCTTTAGCAATTTTAAAGTTAACGTCGGCATCAAGCAGAGCACGACGAACTTCTTTAAGAGTTTCTGCAACGTTTACTTCTGTAATTTTTCCATGTCCTTTTAGGATATGGAATGCTTTATCTAATTTATCGCTTAAATTATTGAACATAATTTGTGGTGTTTTCTAAAAAATGAAGTGCAAATTTAAGCATTTGAAATTGAAGTATGAAAGTATTAGAAAGAAAAAAACCACTCGAATGACGAATGGTTTTTAAATAGCATTATGTAGGTTAACTTAATTTTTTTCAAAAGTTAATAAATCAGTTCCTCCATTTCCACCGCTAACATCTCTTAATTCGATTTTTGAAGCAGTGTAGGTTACAATATCCCAATCATCAGTAAGGTCTGCAAAATTGGCTGGAGTAGAGAATGCAATATTAAAATCTAAATCATTACTTGGATTATCATCATTACTATCACCTGAAGTTACTGACCAAGTTCCGTTGTAAGTATTAGAACCATTAGATGCTGTTAAAGCACTTCCTGTTCCAAAAGTGAAGTTATAGCCAGTAAAATTTGATGTCTTAATTGTTCCTGAATCGTTATAAAGTGTTATCTTCCATGTTCCTTGATTAACTGTATTTATTACAGGAGTTGGATCAGCTGGTGGATTTGAATTATCATCATCATTACTACACATTGAAGCAACATTTAGCATAAAAATGCATAGCAGAATTGGTATTAATTTTAATGTTTTCATGATATGTTTGTATTTTGGTTACTAAACTATAAACGTTAAAATTACGAAAAAAGTATTAAAAAATTACATTCTTTCAGGAACTTCAATTCCTAATAATTGAAAAGCTGATTTTATTGTATCAGCAACTTTCTTAGATAGTTGAACTCTGAAAACTTTTTTATCTTGATTTTCTTCTCCAAGTATAGATACATTTTGATAAAACGAATTGAATTCTTTTACCAATTCATAAGTATAGTTGGCTATTAAAGCCGGACTATGATTACGAGCTGCATCTTGAATAGTTTCTGGGAAAAGCGCAATTTGTTTAAGTAGCTCTTTTTCTTTTGGATGCAATTCAATTGAAATAGACATCGTTGTATCAAATTCTGCTTTACGCAAAATCGATTGAATACGAGCATAAGTATATTGAATAAATGGACCAGTATTTCCAGCAAAATCAACTGATTCTTCTGGATTGAACATCATTTGCTTTTTCGGATCTACTTTTAGCATGTAATATTTTAAGGCTCCAAGACCAATTGTTCTGTACAATTTAGCTTTCTCTTCCTCAGAATAACCAGCTAATTTTCCTAATTCTTCCGAAATTGATTTGGCAGTTGTAGTCATTTCTTCCATTAAATCATCGGCATCAACTACAGTTCCTTCTCTAGATTTCATTTTTCCAGAAGGCAATTCTACCATTCCATAAGATAAATGATACAAACTATCAGCCCAATCAAAACCAAGTTTTTTAAGGATTAAGAACAAGACTTTAAAATGATAATCTTGCTCATTTCCAACGGTGTAAACCATTCCGCCAACATCTGGAAAATCTTTCACACGTTGAATTGCAGTTCCAATATCTTGAGTCATATAAACCGCAGTTCCGTCTGAACGAAGCACGATTTTTCTATCCAAACCATCTGGTGTTAAATCAATCCAAACCGAGCCATCAGGATCTTTTTCGAATATTCCTTTTTCTAAACCAAATTGAACTACTTCTTTTCCTAATAAATAGGTATTTGATTCATAATAATAACTATCAAAATCAACACCTAAACTTTTATATGTTTGAGCAAAACCATCATAAACCCATTGGTTCATAGTTTTCCAAAGCTCAATAACTTCTGGTTTTCCTGCTTCCCAATCTAAAAGCATTTGTTGTGCCTCCTTCATTATTTCAGAATTATTTCTTGAAATTTCATTAATCTTTGAAACTCCATCCATAATTTTTGATTCTATATTTGTTACAGGCTTAACTAAATCATCAAACTTTTTAGAACTTATTTCTAATCTAGATTTATCACTTTCACTACAATTATCTAAAATAAATTTACTAATAGAACTTAAAAGTAAACTATTATCCAAAACTGTCTCAAGTCTAATTTCAAACTCTACACCTAGTTTACTTATTCCATCGTAGTCTAATTTTTGTATTTTATTTATTTTTTCAATTTCAAGTTCTGAGATTTGAGAATTAGTATTTACTATCTCACTTTCTTTAACTGTAGGAAAATTGATAAAAATATTATTACGATAATCCTCTAATATTATTCTTGCTTGATTTCTTAATTCATTTTCAAACATAACATAATACTTTCCTACAAAATGATCTCCTTTTTTTCCTGTAGTATTTGGAGTTTCTTTGTTTCCGTTTTCATCCAAAGGAGCATATTTCTGCCAAGCCAACATCGATTTACAGATATGAATTCCTCTATCGTTGATGATTTGAGTTTTGTAAACTTTCTTTCCTGAGGCTTTAATAATTTCGGCAACAGAATATCCTAATAAATTATTACGAACGTGACCAAGGTGCAAAGGCTTGTTGGTATTTGGCGAAGAATATTCTACCATAACTGCTTTAGCTTCGCTCAGTTCGGCTTTGCCTCGGGTTAAACTTGATGATGCCTCAACAAATCCATAAGAACTGTTATCTTTTATTCCGTTGAAAAAAGTAAGATAGTAAGCATCAGAAATTACAATATTTAAAAATCCGGCAACTACGTTGAACTTTTCAACTTCGGCTAAATTTTCAACTAAATGAGTTCCTATTTTAGTTCCAATATCTACAGGATTTCCTTTAATAACTTTCAGAAGTGGAAAAATTACCATAGTTATATCGCCTTCAAAATCTTTCCTCGTAGCCTGAAATTCAATTTTGTAGATAGTGATATCAAACTGTTTTTGAACGGCTTCAATAATGGCTGGAGTTAAGATTTGTTGTAAAGTCATTTTTATTATTTTTTGAGGTTGCAAAGATAGAATATAATTGGAAAAAGTTTTTATAAAATTTGAGTAGGATAACTATTTTTTGAATTGTTTTATTGTAGAATTAAATTTACATAAAATATAAGAAAATAAATACAAATAAATAAAATATATGTATTTAAACGATTTTATTTGCTTTTTATCGTTTTTTGTATAATATTTATCGGGCTAAATAAAATTCATCTAATGAGGTTACTTTTATTGAAACAAAAACCTAACTAAATACATTAAAAAATTAAGCGCCTTTTTTGCCCCAACAAAAAACAGCTTTTATGATTCAAATTGTAATGCATTTGAACTAAAAAACCCCGAAGTGCAAATCGGGGTTTTTATTTTTAATTAAATATCATTTAGAATAATCCTTCTGATGTACACAATCCAAAACCAATAATTAATAAGACTATTAATGTTATGGCAATTTTTAATTTAGTTTCTGTAGAACTATTTTTTAATTTGAAAATTTTAAGAATCCCAAAAAGAAAAATTAAGAAACTTAATAATCCCACGATACCTCTGGCAATAGCACCTTCAACAGAGTAACCTAATTCATAAATTGCATAGCAAATTGCCGAAAAATTGATAACTAATAAAATCCAATACGAAATATTTGATTCTTCGTTTTTTTCTGAAAAAAATAATTTATCAATGTAATAACCTAGAAGTATTGGGCAGATTAATATAAGTAAAAAAATCATTTTTTACCATTTAATTATGGCACTTGCCCAAGTAAATCCGCTACCAAAAGCTGCTAAAACAACAGTATCGCCATCTTTTATTTTGCCTAATTCCCATGCTTCTGTAAGCGCAATTGGAATAGACGCTGCGGTTGTATTTCCGTATTTCTGAATGTTATTGAAAACTTGATCGTCAGTCAATTTAAACTTTTGCTGAATGAATTGAGATATTCTCAAATTAGCTTGATGCGGAATCAACATATCAATATCCGAAACTTGAAGATTATTGGCTTGTAAACCTTCATTGATAACTTCACTAAAACGAACTACAGCATTTTTAAACACAAATTGACCATTCATGTGTGGAAAGTAACTTTCGTCATCTGGATTGTTATCGGCAATGATATCCGTAATCCATCTTCCTCCCATTCCTGGTGCCAAAACTGCTAATTCCTTTGCATGTTGACCTTCAGAATGTAAATGCGTAGAAAGAATTCCTTTAGTAGTATCTACTTCTCTTGATACCATTGCTGCTCCTGCTCCATCACCAAAAATAACTGATACACCACGACCTCTATCGGTCATATCTAAGCCAAGTGATTGTACTTCTGAAGCTACCACAAGGATATTTTTATACATTCCAGTTTTAATAAACTGATCAGCAACAGAAAGTGCATAGATAAATCCAGAACATTGATTTCTAATATCTAAAGCTCCAACCGTTTTTAACCCAAGTTCTTGTTGTAAAGCAACTCCTGGTCCAGGAAAATAATAATCTGGTGAAATTGTTGCAAAAACTATGAAATCAATATCGTCATTGGCAACACCAGAACGTTCAATAGCAATCTTTGCAGCTTTAACTCCCATAGAAGTTGTAGTATCTTCACCTCTTACTATATGTCTACGTTCTTTTATACCAGTACGTTCTTGAATCCACTCGTCTGTGGTGTCCATAATTTTAGACAAATCATCATTAGTAACCACATTATCAGGAACATAATATCCTAAACCTATTATTTTGGAATTATACATGTATTATCGTTTTATCAATTTTAGTAACACAAATTTAGTCATCTTTTAAAAAAGCACATCATTTATCGCTATAAATTTTGAATTTAATAGTTTAACAAACAATTATAAAACAAAAAAACCAGTCGCAAAACTGGTTCTTTTTTATATTTCAAATTGATTATTCCGATTGATCATCAACAGTTGCATCTGGTGCATTTTTCTTTACTGATTCAATTCCGTTTTCTCTTGAAGCTACACTTTCATACATTTCACTGTTTCCAATAATTTGTCCATTACCAGCTTTCAAGTTGAAATAAGGTTGTCCGCTTTTAGCTTCCAATCTATCAAAACGACCATCGTCTTGCGAATTTTTTCTAACCGATTCTATACCATTTAAGCAAGCTGCTTTAGTTGTATAACCTTCACTTGCAAGAATAGTTTGCCCATTTCCTGCTTTTAAATTGAATTGAAACTCACCATTTTTTCTTGTTGTGATTACAAATTTTCCCATGATTTATGTTTTAGTTTTTTTATTTAAAATTTTAATAAAATTAAAAGTTTTTTTTAAAATAAACAAATAATATCTGTCCTATTTTTACTACTTCATTACTTTAACCAACTGTCTTCCAGTATTAGTGTGTAAATTGATGAAATAGATTCTTTTTGATGTTAAAAAAACAAACTCCGTAAAAAGTCCAACTGAAATAAATGATTTATCAAAATTTCCTATTTTAAAGAGTAATAAATATCTCCTGACTTTGCTATTTTTTTAATATTTTTGATAAAGCATATCATATGTACATATGTGATTAAAGAGTCTAACACTAATTAAATTGAAATTCATTTGGGAAGTACTACAGATATGAAAAATGAAATTAGTAAGTCGCAAAGTCAGGAGACATTTGCGCAGCGCAGTGTTAGAAAGAACTCTTTATGTAGCTTAAAGACTTAAGAACTAATAAATTATGTAGATTTTAATCAAATACCAGAAAAAGAATAATAGCTATGAAAAAAAAACTTTCAATAATTTTATTTTTATTGATTTTATCTTCTTGTAAATCACAAGATCTAAAAATATCTGAAGAAATAAAAGATGTTAATACTCTATTTTTTATCGAAAATAGCGAAAATTTAACAATTAAAAGCCAAAATTATTTAAAAAATTTAGGAGAGATGCTAAATAGTGGTAATTTTTTCAATATAAATGAAGTAAAGTTAAAATTTTTTTTACATATAAATGTTAATGATGAAAAGATTGATCAAAATTTACCCTTTAAAAGAGCCATGGTTATACAAAATTTTTTAATTAAAAACTTTAAAATGAAGGAATCTCAATTTTTGTTTTCTTTTTTGAAACCATATAATGAAGAAAATATAGCTATATACCATATTGATGGTATCTATTTGGGTAAAGATTGAGAATATTACCATAGGTTAAGTATCAAAGTTAGTGCTGACTTCTTTTTGTACTTCTAACAAATTGATAATCAATAAAAATCAAATATAATTATGAAAAAAATAAAAATTATATTAAAATATATATTTCTTCTAGTCATAATTGTACTGCTTTATAAAGAATGCCTATACAAAAGAAGTAACAGTTGTCTCAATTCAATTAATGAAAAGTTGGTGACAAATGTTAAAGATAAAACGGTGATAAACTTTGAAAAGGAATTGGAATGTTTAGAATGGGATTCATTAATGCTGATTGATAGACATTTTGATGCAGGAGATGTAAAAAGTAAAACAGGTGTAGATTTAAGTGATTTCAGATTAATGGGATTTAAAAGTTTTTATAAATCAGATTTTTATACTTTCATTGCAATTTTGAATAAGAAAAAAATTGTTGCAGTTATCGAAACAAGTAGAGGTGTTTTAATTGATGATTTTATAACAGAACTTGACAACAATGATATGGCGATCATTGCCAAAGAAGATGCAAAATTTGTAACCTATTTTATAAATGAAGAATATTTAGACGGAACAAAAATCTACTCAATCTCTTTTATGGATAAAAAGCTAATTGAGAAGTATAAAAGAGTTAGCAAATAGCAACACAGCTCCGCAAACGTCTCCTGACTTTGCAGAATAACTATATTTAAAAACAAATAAATCTGCAATCTTTTTACTACTTCACTACTTTAACCGACTGTCTTCCAGTATTAGTATGCAAATTGATGAAATAGATTCCTGCAGGATAAGGAAAATCAAAAGTGTACTTTTTGGTTATAGCGCCTTCAATTTCGTCAAGTTTTAGTTGTTTTATAAGTTGTCCTGTGCTAGAGTATAATCCTAACATTAAGTGATCTACACCTTTAAAATCAATTTCTAAATTCAGCTTGTCTTTTATTGGGTTTGGTGCAACTCTAACTACTAATGGTATTCTAGCTTGCTCTTGAAATTGATTTACAGCTAAATTATTAGTCATTTTGTAAATTGTAGTTCCACAAGCATAAGCCAAATCATTATTCAAAATAAAAATTCTATTTAAGTTACTTCCTACTGTTGTGTTTGTCCAAGTATCGCCGCCATTGGTTGTTTCATAAAAACCTGTGGCATGACCACCCATCCAACCATGATTTTCATCTACAAAACCAACTGCTTGAATGTCTACTTCTGGAGCAATTTTGATAGTCCAAGTAGCACCATTATTTATAGATTTGATAAGTTTTCCATCATTAGGAAAAACCGATTCTATGGCTCCAAAAATTACATTGGTATTGTTGTGTAAGGTTTGTAATTTCCAAACATATTCACCAGGAATAGTTCCGTTGTAAAGAATTGACCACGTTGTTCCACCATCGGTAGTTTTTAAGATTACTGCTCCAGTAGCGTTATTTCCAGCAGCATAACCTGTATTTTCATCTAAAAATAATACTTCTACCAGAGCATTTGCGTGAGCACTCATATCAATATATTGCCAAGTAGCACCACTATCAGTAGATTTTATAATGTATGCAGGAGAAAAGTAAGCGCCACAACCATAAATCGTTGAAGTTCCAACACAATCCAATCCACAAATAGCAGCTGGATTTGGGGTTATGGTAACCAAATTCCATGTGGCACCACCATCAAGAGTTTTGTAAAATTTACCATTCAAACTTCCTAAAAAACCAATATTGGCGTCAAGAAATTCGATATTTCTAAAATAATGACTGCTACCAAGTAGGGCATTATTGGTTTGTAGATTCCAATTTAAACCGCCATCGGTTGTTTTGTAAACTGCAGCATAAAATCCATTAGCAGCCCAACCTAAATTTTCATTCAAAAAGAAAACATCATCAAATCGTTGTCCGTTGGTGTTCACAGCAGCATTTGGAAGTGGTGACCATGTTAATTGCGCCGAAGCAAACGAAGAAATCAGCAATAAAAAGTAGAATTTTTTCATCAATCAATATTTTGTATAAAATTATAAAATTAATTGGCTGTAGCTTAAAATTGATAACTTTTTTTAAGGATATTTTTAACACAAACCAAAACAATTATGTAACAAGTTTGTTTTACTTTAGTCCAATAAATTTTCACTAAAACTAAACTTTATGAAATTACGATTTATTGCATTATTGTTTTTGGGAGTTATTAGCTTCACTTTTGCTCAAGAAAATCTGAGTTACCAAAAGCCTTCAGCAGAGATTTTAGCTCTTGCCGATTAT
>JAAFHW010000057.1 GCA_013298525.1 Flavobacteriia bacterium | reverse complement strand
AACATTATTCACAGATATACCATGAAGAGTATCTTGTGCTAATTCCATACTAAAATTACCCTTTTCATCAGTAATCGCATTTGCAATATCATTACTTTCTTTTTGTTCAATTTTTATAGCAATACTAGAATTACTCTTTCCGTTGGCTGCTTTTACATTTCCTGTAACTATTTTTCCATAAACAATTGGTACTCCGTTATCTGTATATTCGCCACTACCTTTTATTGTAATGTTTTCAATATTACTGTTATTTCCACTAGTATTTGGCACTACCATATCTACTAATTTTCCATTCCAACCTTTTCTAATATCATCAGTGTCTGCGGTTTTATGAGTTTGTTGCCCTTTTCCATCATCGTGTGGTGCTTTTCCACCCAAACCAATCACAACACCAAAATTAAATCCCATGGCGCTATAAGCCGTTGATCTTGTTTCGCCTTTAACCATTGTACCAGTTTGTAATTGTTGAATATTGTAACTTCCACTTTGTGGTGACGGATTTCCATTTGGAATTAATTTAGAAACGGTTGTTTCGATTTTTGGTCCCATGGTATAACTTGCATCAGCAAAAAGACCAAAACGATCGTTAAACATATAATGTAATCTTAGTTTTGGTGTTACTGCAAAACCACTTGTTTTGGTTTCTGGTAACGTTGCCAAATTGAAATCATAACTCTGACCATTGAATTGAGTAGTTTGTACTATGCTCATTTCTTTTTGTGTCATCGAGAAATATTCTCCTAAAACCATTGGAGAAACAATAAACTTTCCAAAATAAAAATTAGATTGTGGACCAACTCCCATTCTGAAACCTGGAGATTTTGGGTCAACACCTCTATCTGAAACCATACTTGAAGTTTGTCCAGTTACTGCAAATGGATTTGGAGTTGTTCCAAAACCGCCGCTTCCACCAAAGTTATAGGCACCACCAAAGTTCAAACCAAAACTAAAGTTTGCTTCTGGTTTGCTAATTAAAGAAAAAAATGCATCAGCATTGATTGCTGTGGTATTGCTTAAAAAAGCTTTGTCTTTGCCATCACTACTTGGCATTGAAGTACCACCACCGAATACCACTATTGATCCAGGACGTCCAGTCATTACCACTTTCCCTCTAGTTTTTCCTCTTGCTGCTTCTTGTGCATTTGCATTTGTTAAACAGCACAATGCAATAAATGCTGATAAAATTGTTGTTTTTAGATTTTTCATTTTGTTTAAATTTTAATGTTGTTATTGTTATATCAATTGGGTTTTATATTTGTTACCTCTATTTTGAAATTATTTTCAAAGGTTATTTATTTACACAATAGTATCTTCCGTTAATCGACTGAAATTGTTACCGTTATTTAACGGTATTTTACTTTTCATAAATAATTTCACAACAAATATTAAGATTTAATTACAACAAAAAATCCCTTAATCAAGTGACAAGGGATTTTGAATAACGAAAGAGAAATGTTGATTTTTGATTTAAAAATCTATTGCTTTAGATTTTTGTAATAATAAGCAATAGCTTCGCCTAACGAAGATATATGTAGTTTTTCGTAAATGCGTTTTCCATGAGTGTTTACTGTGGCATAACTAACACCTAGTTTATCAGCAACCATTTTATAAGAAAGTCCTTCGGCTAAAAGTGCTAAAACTTGTGTTTCTTTAGGCGACAAAGGATTGTTTATTTCTTTGGGTTTAAAATAATCCAAAACTTTTTGAGCTATTCCAGGATTCATTGCAGCACCACCTTGATAAACTTCTTCAATTGCCTGAAGTATTCGTTGTGGTTTATCTTTCTTTAATATATAACCACTAGCTCCATTTATAATACATGTAAATATTTTATCAGAATCGTCAAACGCCGTTTGCATCAATACTTTTACTTCTGGATGCTTGGTTTTTATAATTCGCAAACCTTCAATCCCATTGACTTCGGGCATATTAATATCCATCAAAACAACATCTGGATAAAAGTTTTCTATATCATCATTTACGGTAGCACAATTCATAGCTTCGCCCACAAACTTGAGTTGGTCATTCAGCATTAACAATGCTTTCAAACTGTCTCTTCGTTCGTTACTGTCATCATATATAAAAACTCTAATTGCCATTGTACAAAGATATTTTATATTTTTATCTAAATTTGTCCCTAAATTAGGGTACAATCGGAATTGTTGCTTTCACTTTTGTTCCCAAATTTATTTCAGATGTTATGCTAAATTGACCTTTTAACTCTTCTATTCTTTTTTGCATATTTCCTAAACCATTTCCTTTCGTAATAGAAGTATCAAACCCAACTCCATCATCTGAAATTTCAATAGTAACTTGATTTTCTATTAATTGTAACACAATTGCTAATTGTTTCGCTTTACTATATTTTACTGCGTTGTTTGTAGCTTCTTTTACAAACAATACAATGTTTTTTCTTGTAGAAATATCGGTTATAACTTTATCAATTTTTTTATCAATTTTGATTTTATAATTAATATCTGTAGAACCCACTATTTCATTTGCAAAATTCTTAATTCTAGATGTTAAGGTTAAAAATTCTTCTTTTCCTGGTTTCATACTCCAAATAATATCTCCAATTTTATCTGATAAATGTTCGGATTGAGATTCAATTTTTTCTAGAATTTTTTGAGCTTCTACTGGATTTTTTTCAATTAAAAAACTTGCCACAGCACTATTAATTTGTAAACTTGATAATGAAGACCCTATTTCATCATGTAAATCAGCTGTAATTTTTGAACGTTGTTGTTCAAGAGCTAGTTGTTGTTGAAACTCATATTTTTGTTTATTTAACTTAAACCTAAAATAATAAAAAAGGAATGGTGACAATGCTATTAGAGTCATTAATGGCCAGAACCAAGATCTTTTAGACATTGTAATTCTAGAAAGTGTTGTGATTTTTAAATATTTAGTTGCTGATTTTGAATCAAAATCAATACCTCTTATGTATAAACTATTTGTGCCATTTGGCATCACAATAGTCAATGTATTATCATCTCCAAAATCTTCATAACTTTTTAATGGATTAAACGAAAATTGATAATGAAGTTTCTTTCCTAGGTAGTCAATTTCTTGTAACTTTAAAGTTAGTAATCTAGCGTCTTTTGGTAGTTCATAATGATCTTGAAGAGTCACTCTAACTCTATTAATTTTAACTTCTTCTAATTTTGGAACTAAATTAATTTCTTTTAACTTGAATTTATATTCCTTTGCTTTTTTGTAAGTTTCAGTATTAAACGTTTGCTTGATTGATTGTACTGGATGATAACTATAATCAATAGAATTTTTGGAATTTTCAAAATCTATCTTCGAATTGTTTTCTGAAAAAAAAGTATCATTTATTAGTAATGATTTATCTTCATTCGGAATTTCCTTGTAGGTTGGAGATATGAAATTTTTTTTATCATAAAAAACATACGCAACCAATAAAGCTGCAAAAATCATATAACCTACAACAAAAACAATATCTCTTTTTGAAATGTTTTGGATTTTCATAATCAAGAATTTAATTCTTTATTTAATAAAACAAATGAAGGCTTTTATTGGAACATAACCAAAACTTGCTAAAACAAAAAAAATCCCGAGCACTACACTCGGGATTTATATTTATTTATAAATGGACTAAAGTCCTTTTCAATTTATTATGAAAGCGCTTTCTGAACTTGGTCAGCAGCTTCTTGGAATTGAACAGCAGATAAAATTGGCATACCAGAATTATCTATTAATTCTTTAGCAATTTCTGCATTTGTTCCTTGTAATCTTACGATGATTGGCACTTTAATTGCGTCACCCATGTTTTTGTAAGCATCAACAACACCTTGAGCAACACGGTCGCAACGAACGATTCCTCCAAAAATGTTAATCAAAATAGCTTTCACGTTTGGATCTTTTAAGATAATTCTAAAAGCTAATTCCACACGTTTTGCATCAGCTGTTCCACCAACGTCTAAGAAGTTTGCTGGCTCAAAACCTGCATATTTAATCAAATCCATTGTTGCCATTGCTAATCCTGCTCCGTTCACCATACAACCTACAGTTCCGTCAAGGTCAACATAATTCAATCCAGCTTCTTTAGCTTCAACTTCAATTGGATTTTCTTCTCTAACGTCACGCATTTCAGCATAAACTGGCTGACGGTATAAAGCGTTATCATCAATATTTACTTTGGCATCAACTGCCATAATTTTATTGTCAGATGTTTTTAAAACTGGGTTAATTTCAAACATTGATGAATCAGAACCAATGTAAGCATTGTATAATGAGTCAACAAATTTCACCATTTCTTTAAAAGCATTTCCAGAAAGACCTAAGTTAAAAGCAACTCTTCTAGCTTGAAAACCTTGCAATCCAACTTGAGGATCAATTTCTTCAGTGAAAATTAAATGTGGTGTGTGTTCTGCCACTTCTTCGATATCCATTCCACCTTCAGTAGAATACATAATCATATTTCTTCCTGTAGCTCTATTCAATAAAATTGACATATAGAATTCAGAAGTTTCACTTTCACCAGGATAATATACATCTTCAGCAATTAAAACTTTGTGAACTGTTTTTCCTTCTGGTGGAGTTTGCGGAGTAATCAATTGCATTCCAATAATTTGCTCAGAAATTGTAGTTACTTGTTCTAAGTTTTTAGCCAACTTAACACCGCCACCTTTTCCTCTTCCACCTGCGTGAATTTGAGCTTTGATAACATACCATTGCGTACCTGTTTCAGTAGTCAATTGTTTTGCAGCAGCAACCGCTTCTACAGGATTATTAGCAACAATTCCACGTTGAACGCGTACACCGTATTTTGCTAGAATTTCTTTACCTTGATATTCGTGTATATTCATAAGTATTAGTTTGTCGTTTAAAAAGTTTCACAAAAGTAATTAAATAGAATGAAACCTAAAAGAAATGTATATCAATTTAGTAACTTTATTTTTGTTTTTATACTTGCTAAGTTTTTGAAGCCATACTGATATAAAAGATACCGCAATTATCATGGCTATATTGTTATGGTATTGAAAAAAAATCAATGCAAAAATTAGCAAATTCGTAGAAATATTAACTCGCTTTGTATTGCTTGTAGTATAACTTATCTTTGCCGACATAATATAACAACATTTATCATGCAACCAAAAGAGTTACTTACGCTTGCCGAAGAATTTGGCAGTCCGTTGTACGTTTATGACGCTACAACCATTGAGCATCAGTATAACCGTTTGACAGCTGCATTTTCTAAGGTGGAAAACCTTCGAATTAATTATGCAATGAAAGCTTTGTCAAACATTACGATTTTGAAGTTGCTTAAGAAGTGTGGTTCTGGTTTAGACACGGTTTCCTTCCAAGAAGTACAACTTGGTTTACACGCTGGTTTCACTCCAGATAAAATTATTTTCACTCCAAACGGCGTTTCCTTTGAAGAAATTGAAGAAGTTGCCAAATTAGGCGTTCAAATCAATATTGATAATCTTTCTGTTTTAGAACATTTTGGAACTAAATATCCAAAAGTTCCTGTTTGCATTCGTATCAATCCACACGTTATGGCTGGTGGAAACGAGAATATTTCTGTTGGTCATATTGATAGTAAATTTGGGATTTCTATATATCAAATTCCGCACGTTTTGCGTATCGTTGAAAACACCAAAATGCACATCAACGGAATTCACATGCACACCGGTTCCGATATTCTAGATATTGAAGTGTTCTTGTATGCTGCCGAAATTCTATTTGACGCGGCAAAACAATTTAAAGAACTGGATTTTCTAGATTTCGGTTCAGGATTCAAAGTTCCTTACAAAAAAGGTGATATCGAAACCAACATCGAAGAACTTGGAAAAAAATTAACGAAACGCTTTCTAGCTTTTGAAAAAGAATACGGAAGAACATTAACTTTAGCTTTTGAACCAGGAAAATTCTTAGTAAGTGAAGCTGGATTTTTCTTAGCCAAAGTAAATGTAGTAAAACAAACAACCTCAACCGTTTTTGCCGGAATTGATAGTGGTTTTAACCATTTAATTCGACCAATGTTTTATGGTTCACAACACATGATTGAAAACATTTCTAACCCAAAAGGGAAAGAACGTTTTTACACGGTTGTAGGTTACATCTGCGAAACCGATACGTTTGCTAACAACAGAAGAGTTGCCGAAATAAAAGAAAGTGATATTTTATGCTTTAAAAATGCTGGTGCTTATTGCTTCTCAATGGCATCCAACTACAACTCACGCTTTAAACCAGCCGAAGTTCTATGGAAAGATGGGAAAGGTCATTTAATAAGTAAAAGAGAAACTTTTGAAGATTTGATTAAGAATCAAATATTGGTTGAAGTTTAAAAAATTGTATTTTTGTTAGAACGTAATTGCGTGATTTGCGAATATTTATGAGTCGTTTAAAATTTTAGAAAAACTATGCGTAAACTAATAATCTTATTCTTTTTATCATTTTCAATTACAGCTAATTGCCAAAATTACATAGATAAAGTAATTATAACTAAAAACTTATATACTGCAAGATATAACAAATCAGATTCCCTATATAAATCTGAAAATAAAACAATTACAAGCAAAAAAGCTATATTCAAAATTATTGAAGAATTAAAAAATATTGACAGTAAGAATTACTTATTATCAAAATATAAAATTGACACAACTTTTATAAAAAATAATCTAGAAGAAATTCTAAAGTTATATTCTAACAAGCTAGAGTTTGATTGGAACTATAAACAAAAAGAATTCATTTTTAGCGAATTAGGCAATATTAACAATTACAAAAAAGAACTTGATGAATATCTTAATAATGGCTGTTGTTATACTATGCATAATTTTTATAAAAATGAGTATGTAATTAATTTTTACAAAAATTCAAATTTAACAAATCAACTTAAATCAAGAAAATATGTTTGGGGCTACAAATTTCCTTGGTCAGATAACAATGGAAATTTATATTTTGACTACGAAATTGATAAAATAATTGAAAAAGCATTTAATGAAAAATCCAAAATCACTGCTCCAAAAACAGGTGATGATTTATTAAAATATTTAGTTAACAAGATTATAAATAATAATGCGCAAAATCTTTACAAACTTTCACCATATACATATGAAAATGAAATTAACAAGCTTAAAAAAGAATTTAATATTATTTCATTTGAAGAAATTTATGGATATGGAAGATATATAGGTTTAGAAAAAAGTAAGGTTATAAAAATAACTTTGCATAATGAAAAGATGTTACCAAATATTAATCTTCAATTTCTCGCCTCTGTAGATAAATCAATATACCCGAAAGATTCTTTGCTTTCAGACTATGAAAGAGTAATTAATAGAATACAAAATATAAAATTTATAAAAAATTATATAACGCAAAATTCAGATTCGAAAATTGATGTTTATTTTTTCAATAACAAACCAATTAACAAATACAATATTGAAAGCATAAATACAAATCCAACAGAGTGGAAAAAACAAGATGAATATGTTGAAAGTTTAAAATGGTATGAAAAAAATAATATCAAACCAACTTTTGACATTAAAGAAGCAATAAAAACGTCAGAGAGAAATAATTGCGGATGTAATTATCGGTTTGAAAAAAGTTTTATTGAAAAAGGAATGTTTTTTGAGTTTTTTGACGAAAATGATAACAGTACAATTTGGATTCTTTTACCTGATAATAATGCTTTACTTTATATAATGGATAATCAAAAAGCTTTAGATTTAAATTTAAATGAATTTGAAGAGTCTTACGGGATTAAATTCCCTTGTAAATTATTTAATAGTGATGGCATAGAAATAAAAAAATAAAAACTTCACACAACAGCCGTTTCAAGAAATGGCGAGAAAAGTGCAAAATTCACGTTTACATTTCGGAAGAAATTTTATCTTTGATAGAAAATAATCGGTTCCGAATTTCGCAACCTAGCCAAGCGCCAAAACGTTTATCGTCAGTTTACCACAGAAAAAAAATGAAAAAACACATTTTATTAATAATCATACTTTTTACTTTCAAATTATATTCTCAAGAAATATTATCTAAAGAAAATGTTTACGCGGAAAATAATTTAACTTATAAAGTTGAAAACAATCAACTATTTACAGGGAAAATTCAAAACTTTAAGCACAAAAATCATTTGCTTTCAGAATTTGAATTTATTGATGGAATTTTAATAAAAGGAAGTGTCTATTTTAATGGAAAAGAAAAAATAGTTGCAGAAGAGAGATACTTCTTCAAAAGCAACAGAAAAATTGAAAAAAAAATAAAATATTCATTAGACCACAAAATAATTTGGATTGAATATTTTGACGAATATGGAAATAAAAAACTCGAAGAAGATTTCAAAGATGGAATATTGATTTATAGCTGTCCATATAGCAATAACAAAAAACACGGAAAAGAATTTTCAATAAATAAAAAAGGAGAAATAAATGAATGCTTTTTTGAAAATGGGAAATTAATAAAAACCGACAAAAAACCTAACGAATAATAGACGTATAATGAAATTGCGATTTTTTGTAGTAAATACACGTTTACTGTTCGCAAAAAAAATTATCTTCGATAGAAAATTATCGGTTCCGAAGTTCGCAACCTCGCCAAGCACCGAAACTTAGATGCCAATCAAAAAAAAGAATCTTTAAATATGAGAATAATCCAAATTTTTTACTTTCTAGCATTCTTAACTAGTTGTAATTTTCAAAAATCTTCTGAAGAGAAAGCAAAGCTTGAAATCGAAGCTTTAAATATAAAAGAGCAAGAAATAAGTAACACACAAAATAATCAAGGTGAGTTAATCGCAACCATTGAATTTGGTTTAAAAGCTAATAAAGAAGAATTAAAAATCTTTGAGGATGGAATTATTCCTTGGATTAGCATTGAAAAACCTGAAGATGAAATAAACCGCCTAATTGATGCAGACAAAGTTGTTATAACATATTCTGAAATAATATTGATTATTGATTATCCGTTGAATAAACCTGCAGAATTTATAATAAAAAGTCCAGTAAAAGGATTCACAAAAAAACAACTTGTACTTGAAATTAGTAAAAAATATCATGAAATTTATAAAGCTGAAGAAAGTTCAGCAAGAACTAAAACAATTCCTGTTGATGAAAGGGAAGGCTTAATTAATAGAAATGAAACTGATGGAAAGTACGGAATTTGGGGACATGACATTGGTGATTTGGATTTGAGTTCCGCACAAGTTTATAAAATGGAAAATGGAAAAATTAAAGTTTTTCTAGGAATAGAATCTTGAGATTTTAATAGTCACTAACAGCTCTTTAAATAAATCACATGTTAGGATAAATTAAAACTGAAATCCAAACAACTATTTTTTTAATGCAACGGTCGTTTTTTAATCATTCCGCCTTTGGTATCTTTTATGGAATGTTGCACGACGAAGGCTTCTTCATCAATTTTATCAATTTCGAGTAATAATCTTGTTACTTCTAGACGAGTTACTACGCAAAAAAGGATTTTATTTTCATTAAAATTCACACCTGTTTTTCCATAACCGCTTTCTGAATTGTAAACCGTTACTCCACGACCTAAATTATCTATTATGGCTTGCTTGACTTCGGTTGCGTTTCTTGAAACTATGGTTACTCCAATGTATTCTTCAATACCATTAATGATGAAATCAACTGTTTTGGATGCTGCAAAATAAGTCAACATCGAATACATTGCGGTTTCAACACTAACTAACAACGCTGAAAAGGAAAACAAAATCACATTGAAAACAGAGATAAAATCACCTACAGACAAACTCGTTTTTTTACTTACATAGATTGCTAAAACCTCTGTTCCGTCAATGACTGCTCCACCACGAATGGCAAAACCAATTCCGGCACCGAGAAAAAATCCACCAAAAACAGATATTAATAATTTATCAGTAGTAATAGCTGGTAAAGTGATGAAATGTACCAAAAGCGATAACGCTAAAATGGCTAAAGCGCTTTTAACAGCAAACTCCATTGATATTTGCTTAGCTCCAATAATGATGAAAGGTAAATTGATTAAAACTATCAAAAATGATAATTCAACGCCAGTCATTATCTCTGTTAAAAGTGATAATCCCATTGCGCCACCATCTAGAAAGTCATTTGGCAAAAGAAATTCTTTCAGTCCAATGCTCGCCATAACAACGCCAATACATATCAAGATAAAATCTTTTATATGACGCGTGTAAACTAATTGTGGAATTCTACCGCTTTTTCTAATTAAGGCATCAAATATCAATTTCATACTTTTTCATTTCAGCACAAGTTACTAAATTTTGAAACGAATGAAAAATGGAAAGCTTTAAATTAACAATTATTTTGTTTTCTTAGTAACAAAAACCTCTTCTAAAACCTCACATTCAGAGCCATTTGGAAAAGTAATTCCTAATTTTTGTGCTAAAGTCGGAGCAATTTGTGTGATATATTTCTTTTCATGACTTTCACCTGCTGGAATGTTCCATCCAAAAAACAATAATGGTGCGTGCGTATCATAGGCATAAGGCGTTCCGTGAGAAGTTCCTGTTGTACCATATTGAATGTAACCAGGTTTGTCTAGTATTACTAAATTTCCATCTTCTTTTGCATCGTAGCCATTTGCAATCATATCTAAATAATAATCATTTCCGCAAGAATGCGTGATTTCTTCTTCATTATAAACTTTTTTAACTTGCTCTTGTGTCATTAAAAAATCTTTGAAAGATTGCTCAACTTTTGAATACTCGAGTCCTTTTTCTTTGATTTTTGTTTTGTTCAAATACAAATTAAAATTAGAATAATTAGTCACAAAATCCTCGTTATAAGTATCTGTAGAGAACTTTTTTATGGCTTTAGAAATTTCTTTGTATTCAATATTTTTTACATTCAACTTGTTGTTTTTAAGAAAATTAGCGTTTTCAGCGCATGCATGATCTGCAGTTAAAAAAAGTAAATAATTTCCTTTACCAACATTTTTATCTAAATAAGCAAGCAAGTCAGCCATAGTTTGGTCTAATCGCAAATAAGTATCTTGCAATTCCATAGAACGTGGTCCAAGAACATGTCCAACATAATCAGTTGATGAAAAACTTATCGCAAGAAAATCTGTATTTTCATCTTTTCCAAGTTCTTCTTTTTCGATGGCTTTCATTGCGAAATCTGCCAAAAGATTATTTCCAAATGGTGTAACTCTTAAAACTCCAGCATCATTTTTTTCATACATTTTTTTTAAATCATACGGAAAAACTGGCTTATCAACTCCATATAATTTTCCTTCGTATGGACTATCGTCTGCGTCACTTTCATTATATGTTGCAGCAGGCTTGTATAAATTCCAACCTTGATTGATATAGTTTAAATAGTTCTTTTGATTATTGAATTCTGTTACCCAATCTGGTAATTTTTCTCCGTAAAAAGTACTTGAGATAAAAGCTCCAGTTTTACTATACCAAAAAGCCCAATTAGCAAAATGTCCTGCTGGTAAAATTGCGCCTCTGTCTTTGATGCTCATACCAATAACTTTTCCTTTGAAATTGGTTCCCATTCTAAGTTCGTCAGTTATAGTAGTTGACAATAAGTTCTTTGGAGACATCTCACCTTCTGCTTTTGTTCCGTCACCTAAGGTTTGAACCGATTCGTCATCTGTACAATATCTTTCCTTACCAGTTGTTCTACTAAACCATTCATTTCCTACAATTCCGTGAACAGAAGGTGTTGTTCCTGTATAAACAGACGCATGACCCGGACCTGTGTAAGTAGGCATATAATTGAAATGCGCATTATGAAAAACATATCCTTTATTCATAATTCGTTTAAAACCATTTTCTGAAAAATCATTTTTAAAACGATATAAATATTCCATTCGCATTTGGTCTACAACAACTCCAACCACAAGCTTAGGTCTTTGTTGTGCTTGCAAATTAGAAACTAGAATAAAAACAATAAGTAAAAGTAATTTTTTCATGGATTTAAATTATTTGTACAAAAATAGGGATTTGAAAGGAAATAGACGTGAAGTAATTCTTAAGAATTCTGTAAAATAAAAAGAGATTCTAAATTAGAACCTCTCTTTTAATATTAATATGTAGTAACTTCTTTTTTGGCTAATTCAAACTCAGTAATAATTTCTTTTATAATTTCATCTACTGGTTTTATATCGTGAATTAATCCAGCGATTTGACCTATTTCTAGTTCACCTTCTATCAAATCACCTTCGAACATTCCACGTTTTGCTCTTCGTTTTCCTAAAAGCATTTCCAAATCATCTTTGGTTGGACATTTGGCGTACAATTCTTGCAAATCGTTATAAAACTTATTCTTAATTAAACGAACTGGAGCTAATTCTTTCAATGTTAATTGTGTTTCACCTTCACCAGTTTCAATAACCGTTTTCTTGAAATTATCATGTGCTGAACTTTCTGTAGAAGCCACAAAACGACTTCCCATTTGAACTCCGTCTGCACCAAGAACCATTGCTGCTAACATTCCACGACCAGTTGCAATTCCACCAGCTGCAATTAGTGGAATAGAAATATTTTCTTTCACCATTGGAATTAAAGTTAAAGTAGTAGTTTCCTCTCTTCCATTGTGTCCTCCTGCCTCAAAACCTTCGGCAACTACTGCATCAACTCCTGCTTCTTGTGCTTTTAACGCAAATTTTGAACTACTCACAACATGAACAACAGTAATTCCGTTGGCTTTTAAATGTGATGTCCAAGTTTTTGGGTTTCCTGCCGATGTAAAAACAATCTTTACTCCTTCTTCAATAATTATTTGGATTATTTCTTCAATATTTGGATACAACATCGGAACATTTACACCAAAAGGTTTGTCCGTTGCTTTTTTGCATTTTTGAATATGTTCTCTCAAAACATCTGGATACATTGAACCTGCGCCAATTAATCCTAATCCTCCAGAATTACTTACCGCGCTTGCTAATTTGTAACCAGAATTCCAAATCATTCCACCTTGAATAATTGGATATTGTATATTGAAAAGTTGTGTAATTCTATTCATTGAATCGAAATTCAGAAATTAATTTTTGATGATTTTTCCTTGAAGAACTTTTTCTGAAGTTGAAATTGTAAAGTAATAAATTCCAGCATTTAGACTTTCAAGAGAAAGATTTTGGATTGGATTATCAATATTTTTTGACAAAACTAATTGTCCTAAATTATTGTAAAATTTGACTGAAGAACCAAGAACAACATCTGGCGAAACAAAAGTTATATTGTCATTTGTAGGATTTGGAAAAAACTGAAATTGCTCTATTTGATTTTCACCAACATTAAGAAGAGCATTTTGCAAAGCCAGTTGAAAATCTGGAATACCATATCCAAATTGCGTGGTAGGATTTGTAAATCTATCCGCAGATTGTTTAACAAAATCTACAACTTGTTGATTAGTAAGATTGGGAACTGCTTGCCAAAAACTAGCAATCATTCCAGCCATAACTGGACAAGAAAATGACGTACCACTTGACGTTACTATATTTCCATCAATATTAGAAAGGGTTGTTGCTTGACCTTTAGCCATAACATCGGGTTTTACTCTTCCATCAAATGATGGTCCAATAGAGCTAAAAGTAGCATAACTTTCGTCAAATCTAACTGCACCAACAGCAAGAACATTAGTAGCTTCAGCTGGAACTCCAATATGTGGATCTGCAGAGTTACCAGAATTGCCTGCACTAGCAACGACTACCATTCCTTTAGAAAAAGCAATATTAGCACCTTTAGAAGCAAAAGCAATATTTCCAGTCATTTGTGAGTATGTATAACTATAATTTGGATTATCATAGCCAAAGTAACCTAAAGAAGTAGAAATAATATCAGCTCCTAACCTATCTGCTTCTTCTGCTGCTTCCACCCAATAACTTTCTTCAACTGGATTTTCTTCAGAAACATCTTCTGTTACGAATAAATAATATTGAGCATCTGGAGCTGTTCCTACTAGTTGACCATCTGTAAATCCACCCATACATGAGAGCGTCATAGTTCCATGATTGTGTAAAGAATAAACATTAGTATTTTGACTAACATAATTGTATCCGCCAAGGATTAAATTATTGTTGAATAGTCTTTGAAAAGGTTGCGCCGTATTAACATTTAAAAAACCAGAATCAAGAACTGCAATTATTTTACCAGTACCAGTATAATTTGCTTGATGTAATAAATGTCCGTTAAGCATTTCTATTTGATTGGCTGAATTTCCATAAGCAAAAGTTGTTTGAACATTCATTTGCTTATTGACTGGTTTGTTCTTTTTTATGATTGCAGTTCTTGCGTTTAGAGAATTATCTGCAAAAACTACTTGACTTACAAAAGGAAGACTTTCTAAAGCGTTAATATCAGTTTCTGTTCCTCTTACGTGAACACAATTTAGCCATTTTGATTTGGCTTTTACCGTAATTCCTGTAGCTGCATCAACTTGATCTATGTACGTTTGTGCAACTGGAACATCATTAACATTTAATACTATTCCTTGAGCAGTTCTTCTATCTAAAGCTCTTTGGGTAAGCATCGTTAACGGATTATTCAAATAAGTTTGTGCATTGGGTTTATCACTAAAATACACCCATGCATCTTCTTGGGAAAAAGAGGCAAATGACACAAATAAAGCAATTAATAGTAGGATTTTCTTCATAGCTTTTATTTTTAGAAAGTACTAAATTACGAAATTACTCCCGAACCAACTAATTCATCTTCAATATTCCATGCAACAAATTGTCCTTCTGTTATTGCTGATTGTGGTTGGTCGAAGTAAACATAAAGTCCGCTTTCAAATTGATATAGTGTTGCTTGTTGCAATTCTTGTCTATAACGAATACGAGCCATTACTTGCATTGACTCACCATTTTTAAGTTTTAAATCTTCTCGTATCCAATGAATTTCAGATGAATTTACTTTCAAAGCTTTTTTAAATAAACCAGGATGACTGTGTCCTTGTCCTGTGTAAATAGCATTTAATTTTACATCTGTAGCTATTATAAAAAGTGCTTCTTTTGTACCACCAACATTCAATCCTTTTCGTTGACCGATTGTAAAATAATGTGCGCCTTGATGCTTTCCAACAACTTTTCCGCTTTCTGAATTATATTTAATTGACGTTGATTCAAAAATTAGTTCTTCTTCTAATGAATTAAAAGTAGGTTTTGAAGTGTTATAAATTTCGCTATCTGCTGGAATTTCATAAATTAAACCTTCTTTTGGTTGCAATTGTTGTTGTAAAAATTCTGGTAAACGCACTTTTCCTATAAAACATAATCCTTGAGAATCTTTCTTTTCTGCAGTAACCAAATCCAATTGCATCGCTATTTCTCTAACTTGAGGTTTAGTTAATTCACCAATTGGAAATAAAGATTTAGCTAATTGTTCTTGTGATAATTGACAAAGAAAATAAGATTGGTCTTTGTTATCATCTTTACCTGAAAGTAATTGATAAACAGATTTACCATCGACTTCAATTTCTCCTTTTCTACAATAATGACCTGTTGCCACAAAATCAGCACCAAGTGTTAGAGCAATTTTCATAAAAACATCAAATTTTATCTCACGATTACAAAGAACATCTGGATTTGGAGTTCGTCCATTTTCATATTCTTTGAACATGTAATCGACAATCTTTTCTTTGTATTGTTCGCTTAAATCTACTGTTTGAAATGGAATTCCGAGTTTTTCGGCAACTAAAAGTGCATCGTTACTATCTTCCAACCATGGACATTCATTAGATATCGTAACAGAATCATCGTGCCAATTTTTCATAAAAAGACCGATTACTTCGTAGCCTTGCTCCTTTAAAAGATAAGCAGCAACACTTGAATCTACACCACCTGAAAGTCCGACAACTACACGTTTCATTTAATTGATTTAATTTGAATGCAAATTTACATTAATAAAAATAAAAAAAGTATATGCTTTAATTGTTAAAACATATACTTTGGTAAATATTATTTATTGTTAAACTATCTATCTTCCTCTCGAGTCATTGGTTTTTTGACAAACTTTCTAACCTTCTGTTTGCTCATATTTTCCTTTACTCTTTTTCCATTTTTGAAAAACTCCCAAATACCTTCTTTTTTTCCGTTTACAAAATTCCCTTTTGCCATTACAACATTATCAGAACTTCTAAAAACCGCAGGACCATCGAATTCACCATTTTTATAGTTACTTTCTTCAATGATGATTCCGGTTTCTGTATATTTTTTGTAAGCTCCATTTTTAACACCAGCAGTATAACTACATTCTTCAGCTATTTTACCACTAACATAAAACACTTTTCTCAACCCATCTAACTTTCCGTTTTTGTAAAATTCTTGAGTCATAATTTGAGGAGAATCTTCATGATAGTATTTCCACTCGCCTTCATATTTTTTATTTACTACTTTACCTTCACTGACTTTATTTCCTTTTTGGTTATAGAAAATAGTGTAGCAAGAATTATCTTTTGCATTAAACTCTCTTGTAGCTATTACGGTTCCATCTTTTGTATCATCATAAAATTTGAAAACTCCAATTTCTTTTCCATGATTGAATGTTCCTTCATATCTGGGACGCTTAGATTCTTCGTAAATACCTTTCCATGTTCCATGCTTTTTACCTTTTTCATCTAACTTATTGATATCTTGAGCAAAAATTGAAACAGTAAAAAATAAAGCTAACAATATGTATTTCATATATTTTATTATTTATTGACTATATAACTAAATTATTATTGAATTATTATAGCAAATGTAATTCCAAAATAGCTTAGTGCAAAAATATTATTTGTAAATTAAATAATTTGTATACTTTTGTCGTTGATTATTAGTCTATAAGAAAAACTACATTAAATAAAACTATGAAGCAACTACCAATCTTAAAAAGCACAATTTTAATTGTTCTCTTTTTATCCATTTCAACATTTTTTGTAAGCTGCAGTCAAGAAGATGACATTAATGCAAAAAAATTAAGTATTTCTGGTTTTGTTCAAGATCAGTCTAATTTAACTACACTAGGTGTGGCGTTGGAAAGAACTAATTTACTTGGAACACTGAATGGTGATACAAAATATACACTTTTTGCTCCAACCAATGATGCTTTTGATGCATTTTTATTAGCCAATGGTTTTGCAAACATTAATGCTGTACCAACAACAACATTGAGAGAAATACTTTTAAATCATGTAGTGACTCAAGTGAAAACCGCAAATGATTTGCCATTCACTGGATATATAAAAACATTAGCCGTAGGAAATGTATCTGACAACAACTTGAGTTTATTTGTAAACAAAACTAATGGTGTGGTTTTAAATGGTATCTCTGAAGTTACTGCAGCAAATAACAATGTAAGTAACGGAATTGTTCATGTTGTTGATGCTGTAATAGGATTACCAACAATAGTAACACATGTTAGTGCAAATCCAAACTTTAATTCATTATCTAGTTTATTAACTACTACTGGTCAACCTGATTATCTTACTACTTTAGCTGGTTCAGGAACTTTTACTTTATTTGCACCTTATAATACTGCTTTGACAGCTTTAAATAATGAATTACCTGGTGGAGTTGCTGCATTAACCTCAGCACAACTAACAAAAATTTTAAATTATCATGTTGTAAGTGGAAACTATTTAGCTTCTGACTTATCTGAAGGTCAAATCTTATCAACTTTGGAAACGCCACAATCAGTAAAAGTTTTATTGAGCACTGGTCCAAAATTAAAAGATGCTAATAATAGAAATTGCAGCATTATCATAACTGATATTCAATGTACTAACGGAGTAATACATGTATTAAGTCAAGCATTACGTCCAACTTTGTAATAGTAATTAATAATATTCTAAAGCTGTCAAATTATCTGGCAGCTTTTTTTTGTTAAAATAAAATGTTTGTAAGAAAAAAACTATAAAATAATTCATGGATTTATATGTTTTGTTTAATTTTTAAGTAAATAATATAAACAATGACATCAAGTATTCACTCATTAAAAACACAACTAGTTGATTTTAAGGGTTCAACAAAAAAGTTAAACCTATTAAAAATTTTAATTTTTTGTTTAATCATTTTGTTACTTAGCTAAACAAAATAACTTTAAATAAAAAATTATTATGAAAACAAACAAAACCAAATTAATCGCAATCTTTGCTTTTTTAGGATTAATGTTAACTTCTTGTAGTGATGATGACAATCCACAGCCAACAGTTGACAACACCATTACTGGTATTGCTTCAAAAGCAAGTGACTTAACATTATTAGTAAAAGCACTTAAAAAAGCAGATTTAGCTGCTACTTTACAAGGTGCTGGACCATTCACCGTTTTTGCCCCAACAGATCAAGCATTTATTAATGCAGGTCTAACCGCAACTGTTATTGACAATTATCCTACAGCTGACATTCCTGCACTTAGACAAATTTTGTTAAATCATGTTGTGAGTGGTTCAGTTCAATCAACAGGTTTAACAAACAACTCTTACATCAAAACCTTAGGAAAAGGAACTGCATCAACAACAAACACATTAAGCATGTATGTTAATACTACATCTGGTGTGAGATTGAATGGCATGTCATCAGTAATCACAACAACAGCTGGTTCAACATTTGATATTATTGCAACAAATGGTGTAATTCACAAAGTAAATGCTGTAATCACGCTACCAACTATTGTGACTCACGCAACAGCTAATTCAAATTTTAGTACTCTTGCACAATTATTAACTGATCAGAATCTTATCACAACTTTAAGTGGAACTGCTAGTTCACCATTTACAGTATT
>JAAFHW010000056.1:12585-19273 GCA_013298525.1 Flavobacteriia bacterium | reverse complement strand
CGTTATTTTTAATTTCATTTTTGGCTTCATATAAAATCATTAATAAAGTTACTACTTCCAATTTGTATTTACTTTTGTGTGTTTTTTGTGTATTAATATCGGATGTTTTTTATATTCTTTACAATTTTCAGGCTAAGTTGTTAATTTTCGATTCAATTCATTTTTCATGTCAAATTTTTTCCTATTTATTTTTTGTGAATTCTATAATTAATAGAGAAAAGTTAACTTATAATAATCAATGATAGCTCTCGGAATTAATAAGTCTTACTTATATAAAAAATTATTATTGTTATTTTTTCTTTTAGCAATAATTGAAATTGTGTCCGAATTTTTGGAAAATAAATTATGGATTGCTATTTCCAAACCAATTTTATTGCCTTTACTTTTAAGTTTATATCTAATTAGATCAAGCAAAGTATCCAGTGTATATATTTTTGCACTTTTTTTGAATTGGATTTCAAATGTGTTATTCTTATCAGAAGCTATTAACTATGTAACTGCTGCTTCTGTGTTGTTTATTATTAGTAGGCTATTTATTCTTTTAAAAGTGTATAAAGAAGTAAAATTGCCCACATTGTTTCCGTTTGTTATTGGAACAATTCCATTTATTTTTATGTTTATTTATTTGAATTTTTTAATTTTTGATGAGATAAGTTTTCAAGTTTTCATTATTACAATTTTTCATAGTATAAGCATGTCATTTATTGGAGGAATTGCACTAGGAAATTATATTATGAAAAATGACAAGACAAGCAAACTGCTTTTGGTCAGTGCAATTTTTTATACTTTTAATATTTTGATTTTAGGAGTTAAATTCTATTATTTAGATTTGCCATTTTTGAAACCAATGTCAATGGTATTTTTTATTTTAGGACATTTTTCTCTATTAAATTTTATGATATTATCAGAAAAAGAAAACTTTTTTATAATTAATCAAAAATAAAAATTCTTTTTGTTGTATTTTTAATAATTTTTTTCTTAATTTTACTAAATGAGTTTAAGTGTTAAAAATAATATAATTAAAATTATTTCATTCTTTTATTTCTTCAATGCTATTGTTGAAGTTATAGCAGAAACTTTTTCTTACGAACCAATAATTTTCATTACAAAACCATTAATACCTATACTATTAATGGTTTTGTATTTTTATACTTCAAAGAGCAATTGCAAATTGTTTTATGTGATAATGTTTTTTTCTTTGCTAACCAATCTTCTATTTGTTCCTAATACTGCAGACTCACTTTTTTATGGAGTTATTACCTATACAATTCATAGAATATTTTTACTGATATTAATTTTTAGAATTATAAAAATTAAAGATTACATTCCTTTTTTCTTGGCAACTTTACCACTTGGATTTATATTTTTCTATCTTTTTGCGGCCTCAGACGTTCCTGAAAATTCTTATTATTTAATCTTTTTCCACAATCTTATTGCAGCAGTTTTAGGAGGCGTTGCAATTTCTTCTTATGTCATGAATGACAGTAAACAAAACTCTTATTTATTAATAAGTGTATTGTTGTTTTTAGGTTTACAATTGGTAATTTATATTGAAAAGTATTATATGGTAGATTCACATTCTTACATACTTCGACCATTAGCAATGACCTTGAATATCCTTGCTTTTTATATGTTTTATCAGTTTGTAGTTATTTCTGAAAAAAATCAGACAACTATTGATTTACCTTGAGATTGAAGTTCTTTATCATTAGATAAATAGAAATCTATTCTACCTAAATTCAAGCCATAGCAACCAACTTGATTAATCAATACTTGCTTTCCTTCACTATTTTTCTCAATAATTGGTTTGTCAAGAAAAGTGTGAGTGTGTCCACCAATGATTAAGTCAATATCTTTTGTTTGTTTTGCTAATAAAATATCGCAAACTTTATTAGGATCTTCTTTGTATTTAAATCCTATATGAGAAAGGCAAATTACTAAATCGCATTTCTCCTCTTGTTTTAGAATTCTAGCCATATCTGTAGCCACTTCTATCGGATTATTATATACAGTTTCTTTGTAATTCTTTTTGTCTACCAATCCTTCTAGTTCAACACCAAGTCCGAAAATCCCAATTTTTATACCATCAATCGTTTTGATTTTATAAGGTTTTACATAACCATCAAGGATAGTGTTTTTGAAATCATAATTAGCAGATACAAAATCAAATTTAGCATTATGTAATTGAGCATAGAAACCTTCAATTCCATTATCAAAGTCGTGGTTTCCTAATGTTGCTACATCATAACCCATCATGCTCATTAATTTGAACTCCAATTCGCCTCCATAATAATTAAAGTAAGGAGTTCCTTGAAAAATATCTCCTGCATCTAATAATAATACATTTGGGTTTTCTTTACGAATAGTTTCGATAAGTGAAGCTCTTCTAGCAACACCGCCCATATTTGGGTTTCTTGGATGATCTGCAGGAAATGGATCGATATAACTGTGAACATCATTTGTGTGTAAAATTGTAATGTGTTTTAAATCGTTACTTTTAAAACTGCTTAATGAAAGTCCTGTCAAACTTAATAAAGCTGAACTTGCTACTGTTTTTTGAATAAAATCTCTTCTTTTCATTTCTTTTGGCTTAATTTAGTTCAGTATTATTCTTTTATAATTCTAACATCGTTATTGATTCTTAATGTGTCAACATCTTTAAAATAATCAATCATAATGTTTCTAAGTTTGTAATCAATATCAAATTTTTCAATTCCTTTTTTAAAGAAAGTCATGTTATCACCACCATTTGATAAATAATCAGACGTTACTACATAATATATTTTATCATTTTCTAATGGTTTTCCTTGAACTAATAATTTTGTTGCTTTTAAATCTTTAGAAACTGTAAAATTTAATCCAGACAATGGATGTGGTTTTTTTTCAGCAATAATGTGATTGGCTAATTCGATAATTTGTTCTCCTTTAAGAGCAACAATGATTGCGCTGTTTTCGAATGGCATTACTTCATAAGCATTTCTTGCGGTTACATTACCTTTTGGAATTAAAGTTCTAATTCCACCATGATTTAGTAGGCAAATATCGATTGTTTTATTTTCACGTTTCTGAAAAATAGGATTGCTTTTTTCTATGGTAATATCTGCCAAAAAGCAACCAATATTAGTTTGCCATTCTCCTTTAGATTTGTCTAATGTTTCAGGATTGTAAGCTAAAACTTCACTTAAGTCTTTATCAATATGTTCTCTATAGGGTTTAATATAGTTCTCAATTTCAGTCTTACTTTCTTGTGTTTCTGTAAGACTTATTTTTTTGCCTTCAATTTTTGTAACTTGATACTTTTGACTCGAACAAGCAATCAAGGAAATAAATGTTAATAATAAAACAAAATGTTTCAAAACAACGTTATAGTTTTTTAGATTTACCATCTCAAATACGACTAAATTTAATTAAATTTGTAACCAAGTAAAAGTACTATGTTTTTAAATAAAATAAAGGATTTTTGGACAAAAAGAATAGTTAAGAAACGGTTATCAAATGTAAAGCATATAAATTCAGATAGTTCTATTAAAAAAGTTGGGATAATTTTCGATGAGAGTTATTTTTATGAAAAGGAAAAATTAATAGAACAGCTTGTGAAAAATGGAATTTATTCTGAAAACATTAAGTTTTTGGTGTTTAAAAACAAGGTAAAAAAGAATGAAACTTTCGACTACAATGTTTTTACTTATAAAAGCATTAATTGGAATGCCACATTTGATAGTAAAGAGGTAAATGATTTTATAAACGATGATTTTGATTTACTTATTAGCTATTACGATACAGAAAAAGCACCATTATTATTGGTAACCAATCTTTCAAAAGCAAATTTTAAAGTGGGATTTACCTCAATTGATAAAAGATTAAATCATTTTATGATTGATACAAATGCTGAGAATTATACCGTTTTTATAGACGAATTATTTAAATATTTAAAAATACTAAACAAACTATAATATGCAATCACTAATTGGTACTGGAGTTGCACTTGTAACACCATTCAAAAAAGACTTTTCTTTAGATACTGAGGCACTAACAAGAATAGTAAATTTTCAAATTGATAACGGAATAGATTACCTTGTTGTACTGGGAACCACTGCAGAAAACGCTACGTTAAGTCAAGAAGAAAAAGAATTGGTTATTACTACTGTGATTAATGCTAACAATGGTAGATTGCCATTAGTTTTAGGAGTAGGAGGTAACAATACTTATAAAGTGGTTGAAGAACTTAAAACAAGAGATTTTTCAAATTTTGTTGCTGTTCTTTCTGTGTCTCCTTACTATAATAAACCTACTCAAGAAGGAATTTATCAACATTTCAAAGCTGTTGCAGAAGCTTCTCCAATACCTGTCATTTTATACAATGTTCCAGGTAGGACAGCAAGCAATATGTTGCCATCAACGGTTTTAAGATTGGCTAATGATTTTAAAAATGTTGTTGCAATAAAAGAAGCAGCTGGTGATATTGTTCAAGCAATGAAATTAATTCAAGGAAAGCCTGAAGGATTTTTAGTTATTTCTGGAGATGATATGGTTACTTTGCCAATGGTTTTAGCAGGTGGAAGTGGAGTTATTTCAGTTATTGGTGAAGGATTTCCAAGACAATTTTCAGATATGGTACGTTTAGGATTAGAAAGAAAAGTTGATGAAGCCTATAAATTGCATTATCTTTTAGCAGAAGCAATTGATATGATTTTTGAACAAGGAAATCCTGCCGGAATTAAAGAAGTCTTTAAAACACTAGGTTTGTCAGAGAATACAGTGCGTTTGCCATTAGTAAATGTTAATCAAGATTTAGCAGATCGATTGAATAAATTTGTAAAAAGTCTTTAGTTTTTTTATAAAAAAATACAATTAAAAAAAATCTTTCATAGTATCTAATTATTAACTAATTTTGCAGTTCGTTTTTTGAGAAGTAAAATCCTCTAAAAACCTGTATCCATAAAAATAAAAATGAAGAAAATAGTTTCTCTTATCGTATTGGTTGTTCTTTTTTCGTCTTGTAGCGAATATCAAAAAGCATTGAAGAATGAAGATGTTGCTGATAAGTATGATGTTGGTCTAAAGATGTACGAAAAAGGAAAATACTCTAAAGCAATACGTTTGTTCGAGCAAATTGCCCCAGCTTATAAAGGGAAACCACAAGCAGAGAAAATGTTTTACATGTTTTCACAATCGTATTATAAAACGAAACAATATTATTTAGCTGGATATCAATTTGAAAGTTTTGCTTCAAGTTATCCAAAAAGTGAAAAACAAGAAGAAGCTAAATATTTAGGAGCATTATGTTATTCAAAATTATCTCCTGTTTATAGTTTAGATCAGTTAGATACTGATAAAGCGATAGATAAATTGCAAAGTTTTATTGACGAATATCCTAATTCAACTTACTTGCCTGAAGCAAACAAAGTAGCGATTGATTTAAGAAATAAGTTAGAGAAAAAAGCTTTTGAAAACGCTAAACAATACAATACAATATCTGATTTTAAAGCAGCTCAAATCGCTTTAGATAATTTTATAAGCGATTATCCAGGAACTCCATTTAAAGAGGATGCTTTGTTTTACAAATTAGATTCTGCTTATAAGTTGGCAATAAATAGTGTTCAACAAAAAATGGAAGAACGATTAAATGCAGCAAAATCTGCATATAACAGCTTGGTTAAATTTAACGCAAGTACAAAATATAAAGCACAAGCCGATGAAATGTTGGCTAAGATTGATAACGATTTAAAACAATTTTCTAAATAAAAAAAGTCATGGATTTAAAAAAGACCAATGCACCAGTAAACACAATAACTTACAACAAAAATGTTATTGAAGAACCTACAGGGAATGTTTATGAAGCAATAACTATTATGGCTAAAAGAGCAAACCAAATTAACACTGAAATCAAAAAAGAATTGATTGAAAAGTTAGATGAGTTTGCAACTTACAATGATAGCTTAGAAGAAGTCTTTGAAAACAAAGAACAAATTGAAGTTTCTAAATTTTATGAAAAACTTCCAAAACCACACGCTCTTGCAGTTCAAGAATGGTTGGATGGAAAGATTTATCATAAAGATACAAACAAATAATATTAGACAATGTCAGTTTTAAGCGGTAAAAAAATAATACTAGGTGTTTCTGGTGGAATTGCCGCATACAAAACAGCAACATTAGTTCGTCTATTTATAAAAGCAGGTGCACATGTCCAAGTGATAATGACACCTGCTTCTAAGGATTTTGTAACTCCATTAACATTATCCACATTATCTAAAAACCCAGTTCATTCTACATTTTACAATGAAGAAGATGAGAATGCTCAATGGAACAATCACGTCGAATTAGGTTTATGGGCAGATTTAATGGTTATTGCACCTGCAACAGCCAATACACTATCCAAAATGGTAAATGGAAATTGTGATAACTTATTAATCGCAACCTATTTATCTGCAAAATGTCCAGTTTATTTTGCGCCAGCAATGGACTTGGATATGTATAAGCATCCTTCAACAGTAAGTTCTTTTAGAACATTACAACAATTTGGAAATACGATAATACCAGCCGAATCAGGCGAACTAGCAAGCGGACTTTCAGGTGAGGGCAGAATGGCAGAACCTGAAAATATAATTGCGTTCTTGGAAGCCGATTTATCAAGCAAATTACCTTTAAAAGGAAAAAAAATACTAATTACTGCTGGTCCAACATACGA
>JAAFHW010000056.1:0-12575 GCA_013298525.1 Flavobacteriia bacterium | reverse complement strand
CAAATGAAGCGGCAAATCTAGGAGCGGAAGTTATTTTGATTTCTGGTCCTACTCATTTTAAAGTTAAGAATAGCCAAATCAATTTGGTTAGAGTAGTTTCAGCTCAACAAATGTATGAAGCTTGTCATGAGTTTTATAATGATGTTGATGTTGCTATTGCAGCAGCTGCGGTTGCTGATTATAGGCCAAAGAATGTTGCGGAACAAAAGATTAAAAAGAGTGAAGCTTCTTTTACAATTGAATTAGAAAAAACTAAAGATATTTTAGCTTCTTTGGGAGAAATAAAGAAAAATCAATTTTTAATTGGTTTCGCTTTAGAAACTGAAAATGAAATTGAAAATGCTAAGTTGAAAATTCAGAAAAAAAACTTAGATTTGATTGTTTTAAATTCGCTTCAAGATGAAGGAGCTGGTTTTGGAAAGCCAACTAACAAAGTTACTTTCATTGACAAAGATTTTGCCATTGAGCCAATGGAATTGAAATCTAAAGAAGATGTGGCTGTTGATATAATAAATAAAATAATAAATCATTATCATGCGTAGTATTTTAATTTTAGTTTTTTTGTTTCTATTTGCAAACGTTCAATCGCAAGAACTTAATTGTAAAGTAATTGTGAATTATGATAAAATTACTAACGTAAATACTCAAATCTTTAAAAGTCTAGAAACTTCTCTAAACGATTTTGTAAATAAAACTGTTTGGACAGAAAAAACTTTTAAAGAAAATGAAAAAATAAGCTGTACCTATTTTATTACTGTCAATTCATTTGAAAATAATAATTTTGAAGCAAGTATTCAAGTACAATCTTCACGTCCAATATACAATTCAAACTTTTCAAGTCCTTTACTAAATATAAACGATAAAGATTTTAGTTTTCAATATGTAGAATTTCAAAATTTGTTTTACAATCCAAATAGTTATGATTCTAACTTAGTTTCTGTAATTGCTTTTTATAATTATATGATATTAGGCTTTGATGCAGAAAGTTTTGCTTTGGATAGTGGTACTCCATATTTTCAGTCTGCACAAGAAATTGTAAGTATTGCTGCTCCTTCAGGAGGAAAAGGATGGTCACAAACCGAGAAAACTCAAAATCGATATTATCTTGTAAATGATGTTATGTCAACAACTTTCAGACCATTGAGAGAAGCTTTGTTTCAATATCATTTTAATGGATTAGATAATATGCACAAAGATTTAAAAACATCTAAAGAAGAAATAGTTGCAGCTATAAATATTTTGTCAACGGTTCATGGTGTTAGACCAAATGCCTATTTAACAAGGATATTTTTCGATGCAAAGTCAGATGAAATTGTATCTATTTTTTCTGGTGGTCCAAGTGTTACTATTGATGGTTTGGTAGATAAATTATCTAAAATTTCACCTACGAATTCTTCTAAATGGTTGAATATAAAGTTTTAATTAGGAGTTAAATCTTTACCAATGATTACATCATTATCTATTGAAAATTTTGCTTTAATTGAAAAGCTATCTGTTAAATTCACAGATGGATTTTCTGTTATTACAGGTGAAACTGGTGCAGGAAAATCAATTCTTCTAGGAGCGTTAGGCTTGGTCTTAGGAAAAAGAGCCGATTTAACTTCTCTGAAGAATAAAGAAGAGAAATGTATTATCGAAGCACATTTTCAAATTAAAAATTATAATTTGAAATCATTTTTTATTTCAAATGACCTTGACTTCGAAGAGGAAACAATCATTAGAAGAGAAATATTACCTTCCGGAAAATCAAGAGCTTTTATTAATGATACACCTGTCAATTTAAATGAATTACAAGAATTAAGTAATTATTTAATTGATATTCATTCACAACATCAAACTCAGGAATTGTCTGACGACGCGGTTCAATTTCAAATAATCGATTCTGTAGCATCTAATTTTGATTTTATTACTCAATATTCAATCCAACTTAAGGAATATAAAAGACTGAAATCAGATTTAAAATCTAAAAAAGAATCGCTTTCCTCTGTTTTAAAAGAACAAGATTATAATACTTTTCTTTTGGAAGAATTACTTTCTGCACAATTAAAATCTGGTGAATTAGAAGAGCTTGAATCAAGTTTTGAAAAGCTTAATAATGTTGAATTTATTAAAGAAACTTTAGTGAAATCTATTGCTATTGCTAATGATGAGCAATTTGGCGTGATTCAAAATTTAAAAGAAGTAAAAGCCTCTTTGCAAAAAATAGCCGGACTTTCAACTGAATATAATTTACTTTTTGAAAGAGTAAATAGTACTTTAATAGAATTTGATGATATCGAAAAAGAACTAAATCAACTTTCAGAAACTATTTTTTCTGATCCTGAGGCTTTAGATTTAACAAATCAGAAGTTACAGTTGATTTACACTTTATTTAAAAAACATCAAGTAAATACAATTGATGAGCTATTAATTATTCAAAGTGATTTAGATAATAAAGTGGTTTCTGTGACTACATTAGAATCTGAAATCGTTGAAATTGAAAATCAAATTATTCAATTTGAAAATCAATTAAATATTTTGGCTAATCAAATTCATGATAATCGAGAAAAAGCAATACCAGTTTTAACCGATAAATTAGCTTCATTTTTATCAAATTTAGGAATGCCTAATGCAAGATTTAATATCCAACTAGATTTGAAAGAGGAGTTTTATATTAATGGAAAAGATGAAATTATATTTTTGTTTTCAGCAAATAAAGGATCAGATTTTGGATTGTTAAAAAAAGTTGCTTCTGGTGGAGAAATGTCTAGGATCATGTTGGCAGTTAAAGCAATTTTATCTCAATTTTCAAATCTTCCTACAATAATATTTGATGAAATTGACACCGGAGTTTCTGGAGAAATCGCTCATAAAATGGCAGAAATAATGAAAAACATGAGCAGTAATATGCAAGTTTTCGCCATAACTCACTTACCACAAATAGCCAGTAAAGGAAAAGATCATTTTAAAGTTTTTAAAGTTATTAAGGACAATCAAACACACTCTGAATTGAAGTTGTTGTCAGATGATGAGCGAATTATTGAAATTGCTCAAATGTTGTCAGGTTCTGTTATTTCAGATTCTGCCTTAATTCATGCAAAGGAATTGCTTAACTAAAAATATAGAATTATATTTGTTTTTTCAAAGACAAACTAAATAAACGAATAAAGTTAAAGATATGATTATAGAACCAAGAATGCGCGGATTTATTTGTTTGACAGCTCATCCAAAGGGTTGCGAGCAAAATGTTAAAAATCAAATAGATTACGTTAAGTCAAAAGGTAAGATAGATGGAGCTAAACGCGTTTTAGTTATTGGAGCGTCAACCGGATTCGGATTGGCTTCTAGAATTTCTAGTGCTTTCGGATGTGATGCAGCAACAATTGGAGTTTTCTTTGAAAAACCAGCTTCAGAGGGAAAAACAGCTTCTCCAGGTTGGTATAATTCTGCAGCATTCGAAAATGAAGCACACAAAGCAGGTTTATATGCAAAGAGTATTAATGGTGATGCTTTTTCAAAAGAAGTAAAGCAACAAGCAATTGATTTGATTAAAAATGATTTAGGTCAAGTTGATTTAGTTATATACAGTTTGGCTTCTCCTGTAAGAATGCATCCTGAAACAGGAGTTTTACATCGTTCAACATTAAAGCCAATAGGAACAACTTTTACAAATAAAACTGTTGATTTTCACACAGGAAATGTAACTCAAGTATCTATAGAGCCGGCTAACCAAGACGATATTGATAATACTGTTGTAGTTATGGGAGGTGAAGATTGGTCAATGTGGATGAATGACTTGAAAGATGCAGGTTTATTAGCTCCAGGAGCAACTACCATAGCTTATTCTTATATAGGACCATCAGTTACAGAAGCAGTTTACAGAAAAGGAACAATTGGAAGAGCTAAAGATCATCTAGAAGCTACAGCTTTTACAATTACAGATGATTTAAAAGAATTGGGAGGAAAGGCATATGTTTCTGTGAATAAAGCACTAGTAACTCAGGCAAGTTCTGCAATTCCGGTAATTCCACTTTATATTTCATTGTTGTATAAAATTATGAAAGCTCAAGGAATTCATGAAGGATGTATCGAGCAAATTCAAAGATTGTACAGCGAAAGATTGTATACGGGTAAAGAAGTTCCAACTGATGAAAACGGAAGAATAAGAATCGATGATTGGGAAATGAGAGAAGATGTTCAAGCGCAAGTTTCAAATTTATGGGATAAAGCAACAACAGAATCACTAGTAGAAATAGGTGATTTAGCAGGATACAAACAAGATTTTCTAAATTTATTTGGATTTGGTTTTAATGGTGTTGATTATGATGCAGATGCAAATGAATTAGTTTCTGTACCAAGTATAAAATAAAATTGTTAAAATTATATAGATTTAAAGGCTCACAATTATTTGTGAGCTTTTTTTGTTTATTTTTATAGCTTTAAATTTAACTTATTAAAAACAACATGAAGAAAAATTACTTTTTAGTAGCATTATTTTTTTGTTTGTTCCAACTAGGTTTTAGTCAGAGTTTATCACAGTATACTTTTTCACAAAGTAACTCGACTTACACGGCTATAACTGGAGGAACAATACTTGGGTCAACAACTTCAGATGACCAAAGATTTTTAGATCCTGCAGTACCTCTTGGAGCTGCAAATTTTACAGGAGTTGGTTTACCGATTGGCTTTAATTTCACATTTAATGGTTATACTTATAATCGTTTTGGGGTAAATGCAAACGGATGGATTTCTTTAGGTTCATCATTATTGACTCCCTCAGTTGATATGAATTCAACATCTTCTTACGAGCCAATTTCTTCAATAAGTACTGCGGTATCAAACCCATTAGTAGCAAGAATTTCTGCTTTTACAAGAGATTTAATGTCGCAAAATGGAGGTGAGATTAGATATGAATTAACAGGAACAGCTCCTAATCAGGTTTTAGTTGTTCAATGGACAAATTATGCTAAATATTTAGCTGTTGGAGATTCATATAATTTTCAAATAAAATTATACGAAACAACCAATAAAGTTGAAATTGTTTACGGAGCAATGACAGATAATGGTACTACTACAGTTGCACAAACTGGTTTAAGAGCTAATCCAAATAATGTAGCAACAAATTTTGTTGGAAGAACTACTGCAGTAGATTGGTTTGGTACAACTGCAAGCGCAGCTGCAACGGATACTATGTTTTTATCAAATGTTATTTTTCCACCTGCTGGTTTAGTATTTGCTTATACACCACCGCCATCTTGCTCTGGAACTCCAGCGCCAGGTAATACAGTTTCATCAACAGCTTTAGCTTGTAGTGGTGTTAGTTTTAATCTTTCATTACAAAATAGTACTTCAGGTTCTGGAGTAACTTACCAATGGCAAACTTCTTCTGATGGTATAGCTTACACTAATGCAAGTGGAGCATCAACAGATCCTACTTATACTGCAAATCAAACAGCAGTAACTTATTATCAATGTATTGTAACTTGTACAGTATCAGGACTAAGTACTACAAGTACAGCCTTGATGGTTGGATTGAATACACCAACAAATTGTTATTGTATCCCTACATATACAACAGGTAAAACAGATGGGGATTTGATTTCAAATATCTCAATTTCTGGTACTACTTTGGCAAATAATTCAGGTACTGCACCAACAAATCCAGCGTATACTTACTTTACAGGTCAACCAAACTATACTGGAACTTTACAAGCAGGTTCTTCTTACACTGTAAATGTTTCTGTTGGAACTTTTGGAGGTCAAAATGTAGCTGTTTGGATTGATTACAACGACGATGGTGTTTTTGCAACATCGGAAAGAGTTGGATATACTACAGCTTCAATTGCTGGTAATGGTTCAGCTGCTTTTTCAATCAGTTTAGCATGTAATCCACCACTTGGAACTCACAGAATGAGAGTAAGAGATGTTTGGAATACTTCAGGTATTAACATTGATCCTTGTCTAAATTATGGTTGGGGTGAAACAGAAGATTATGATGTAACAGTTTCAGCTGCTGTAGCTTGTCCTCAGCCTTCAAATTTATTAGTTACTAATGTAACTGGTACTTCTGCAGTTTTGGGATGGACAGCTGGTTGTGTTGAAACAGCATGGAATGTTTATGTAACTACAGCTGGTGGAGCGGCTCCAACAACTCCAACATATTCAAGCGTAGTTAATCCTTTTGTTGTAAATGGTTTAACACCAGGAACAGCTTACGATTTTTATGTAAGTGCAGATTGTACTACCAATGGAGTAAGTCTTTGGACAGGTCCATTTTACTTTGTTACTTCTCCAGTAAACGATAATTGTGCTGGGGCAGTTGCTTTAAATGTAGGAAATGTTTTTGCAGATAATGATGTAACAGGAACAAATGTTGCTGCAACTAATTCAAATCCTCCTGCACCTGGTTGTGCAAATTTCTTAGGAGGTGATGTTTGGTATTCTGTGACTGTACCAGTATCTGGTTCAGTAACTATTGAAACTAATCCAGCTACTGCAAGTGTTATTACAGATACAGGTATGGCAGTTTATTCAGGAACTTGTGGTTCTCTTACTTTTGTAGAGTGTGATGATGATGATAGTACTAATGGAAATTTCTCATTAATTGCATTAACAGGAAGAACTCCAGGTGAAGTTTTATATGTAAATGTGTGGGATTATTCAAATGATAACTTTGGACAATTTTTAGTATCTGCTTACGATTGTCCTTCTACAACTCCAGCTCCAACTGGAGATGCAACTCAAATATTTTGTAGCGCAGGTACTGTAGGTGATTTATTTGCCGACGGAACAACTATACAATGGTATTCTTCTGCAACAGGCGGAACTCCATTATTAGCAACAGATAATCTTGTTTCTGGAATGTATTATGCTACGCAAACCGTAAACTGTGAAAGTTTTAGTAGATTAGCAGTTAACGTTATTGTATCTTCTTTTCCAGTTGTAAATTCAACAACGCTTTCAGTTTGTGATAGTGGAACAAGTACAGCAATTTTTGATTTAACTTCAGTTAATACAACTATTAGTTCAGAATCTGGTGTGGTTTATTCATACTATGTAGATTTATTTGATGCTGAAAACGCTTCTAATGCTATAGCAAATCCTACAGCATTTGTAGGTACTAATGGTCAAATTATTTTCGTAAGAGTTGAAAATACTAATGGCTGTTATAGTATTGCTGAATTAACATTAAATATAACATCAACTTTAGCACCAACTGGTGACGCTGCTCAAACATATTGTGGAGCTAGTACTTTAGATGATTTAACAGTAGTAATTACTGGAACTAGTTTAGTTTGGTATAATGCTGCAACTTTAGGTACTATTTTGCCTTCATCAACTGCATTAGTATCAGGTACAACTTATTATGCTTCTCAAATAGAAAATAGTTGTGAAAGTTTAACACGTTTAGCTGTAACTGTAACTGAAAACTGTCCATTTGCTGGATGTTTATCAGCTCCAAATAATCAATGGCCAGCAGCAACATTTACTCCAGCTTGTTCAGGAATTCCACAATCAATAACTACATTTGGTTATGCAGGTGAATATTCTAAAGTAAATGTAACTACAGGAGTTCAATATACTTTTACAAGTTCAATTGCTACTGATATTATTACAATTAGTGATGAGAATGGAACAGTTGCTTACACTTTTGGAACAGGTAGTGTAGTTTGGACATCAAGTATAACAGGTGTAATAAGATTTTATACACATGTTGACAATACTTGTGCTGCAAATTCAAATTCTAGAACAAGAGCGATTTTATGTGGTACACCTCCACCAGCTCCTATAAATGATAATTGTTCAGCTCCAATTGCATTAACTGCAGGTGGTGTTTATACTGATAATGATGTTGATGGAACTACTTTCGGTGCAACAGCATCTTCTCAAGCTAATCCTGCAACTTGTTTTGGTTATAGTGGTGGTGATGTTTGGTTTAGCGTAGTTGTTCCAGCAAGTGGTAATCTTACAATTGAAACTGGAGCTCCTATAGCAGGAGGAACCGGAATTGATACTGTTGTTACTGCTTACACTGGAGATTGTGCGGTATTCAATCAAATCGGTTGTGATGATGACGGAGCAACTGAAACTGCAGTAGGATTTACATTACTTACATTAACTGGTCAAACACCAGGTAGCACAATATTATTGAGAGTTTATGAATACAATAATGATACACCAGGTTCATTCTCAATTTCAGCTTATGACGCTTCATTAGGAACGAATAGTTTTGATAGTTCAAACTTTACATTCTATCCTAATCCGGTTAAAGATGTATTGAATTTATCTTATTCAAAAAATATTGATACTGTTCAAATTATGAATATTTTAGGTCAGGAAGTTTTTGCTAAATCAATCAACGCTACTCAAGCAGCAATTGATATGTCGAATCTTCCATCTGGAACTTATTTAGTAAGATTAACATCTGAAAATCAAGTAAAAACGATTAAAGTTGTAAAAGAATAATTATAACTTATTCTTAAATAAATAAAAAGTCCTGCTTCGGCGGGACTTTTGTTTTATAGAAAGAGTATCTTTGTTAAAATTTTTTCGAATGTATTTTTCAATTATTATTCCAGTCTATAATAGACCTGACGAAATAAACGAACTGCTAGAAAGTTTACTATTATCTACTTACAAAAGCAATTATGAAATTGTAATTGTAGAAGACGGTTCTTCAATATCCTGTGAAGAGGTAATAAAGAAATTCACAGATAAATTATCTATTTCATACTACTATAAAGCAAATTCTGGTCCAGGAGATTCTAGAAATTTTGGAATGCAGAAAGCCAAAGGCGATTATTTTATCATCTTTGATTCTGATTGCATTATACCAAACAACTATCTTTCTGAAGTTGATAAAGAATTAAAATCCAATTATGTAGATTGTTTTGGTGGACCTGATAAAGCACTAAAATCATTTTCTAATATTCAAAAAGCTATCAACTTTTCAATGACTTCTTTTCTAACAACTGGAGGAATAAGAGGTGGTTCTGAAAAAATAGATAAATTTCAACCAAGAAGTTTCAATATGGGAATTTCTAAAAAAGCATTTGAAGAATCTAAAGGTTTCGGAAATATTCATCCAGGTGAAGATCCAGATTTATCCATTAGATTATGGAAATTAGGTTATCAAACTAGACTTTTTTCTTCTGCTTTTGTTTATCATAAAAGAAGAATTGACTGGGATAAATTTACACTTCAAGTATCAAAATTTGGAAAAGCAAGACCAATTTTAAATCACTGGTATCCAGAATATAGTAAACTTACCTATTGGTTACCTTCTTTATTTGTTATTGGATTTATAATCTCTATTGGACTTTTAATAATTTTATTTGATTGGGGATTAAAACTATATTTTTTATATTTCGTAATAATCTTTATTGTATCTAGTATTCAAAACAGAAATCCAATAATAGGTTTATTATCTATAGTAGCTGTTTGGAAGCAATTTTTTGGATATGGTTTTGGGTTTTTAAAATCATTTTTCAAGATTAATATTCTTAGAAAAAAACCTCAAGATGCTTTTCCTGAATTGTTCTTTAAAATAAATTCCAATCCAATGGAAGCTGAAAAAGAGTTGATTTTTGAAAAACAAATGGAAACTCCAATTCAAAAATCGGTTGAAAAAGTTGTTGATAAAATTGTTACTCCTATTAATAAAATTGTTGAACCAGTTGTAACAAAATCAAAAATAATCGGTCTAACAGGTGGAATAGGTAGTGGTAAAACTACGGTTGCAAAATATCTTATTTCTAAAGGCATTCCAGTTTATATTTCCGATGTAGAAGCAAAAAAAGTAATGGAGTTTCCTGAGATTATTTCTCAAATTGTACAAACTTTTGGAAATGAATTAATTACAGATAGCCAAACTTTAGATAGAGAGAAACTTGCAGCAATTGTTTTTAATGCTCCAGAAAAGTTGAAACAACTTAATGCAATTGTTCATCCGGCAGTAAAAAAACACTTTGATAATTGGATTGCTACAAATCAAAATCATCCAATTTTAGTAAAAGAAGCAGCTATATTGTTTGAAAGTGGTAGTTATAAAGATTGTGATAAAATTATTACAGTATCAGCACCATTAGAGTTAAGAATAGAGCGTGTATTGAAGCGTGATTCAACTACTAGAGAAAAAGTGTTACAAAGAATAAACAATCAATTGTCTGATGAAGAAAGAATTGCAAGAAGTAATTTTGTAATTAAAAACGAAAATTTTGAGGATACTAAAAAACAAGTCGACGAAATCGTCAATTTATTGAAAAATAGATAATTATTTACCTCTGTGTTAATGTTTGGTTAATACATTAACAGAATAAATGTTAAAATACTAAATTTGTTGTGATGAATAAGTTTGTTTTTCGGCTGTTGGTATTATTAATGAGTTTATCCTTACTTGGGATAATTTTAGTCCAAGTATATTGGTTTAATACTTCATTAGAAAACAACGAAGAACAATTTAAGTTTCATGTAAAACAGGTTTTAGGCAGCGTAGCCAACAAACTCCAAAATAAAGAGCGTTATGCTTTTTATAAAAAAAACGGAAGATTTAAAGATAATGCTAATAAATCTCCAAAAAGTGAAGATTTATTAGAATATGGTTACTACGAAAGAAATGCTAAAACGAATAAAACAATAATTTATTCCAACAGCATTATTTCAGAGGATTATGATATGTTTTCTACGTTCTTTGATAAAAGACTTGATAGTCTTAAAGTAAAAAATTACACAGCTAAAAGAAAGACTAAAGTATTTAACAATAATTCATTTGATAATACAGGAATTCAAAACACAATTGTTCCTGATTTAACTATTGAGAAAGCAGGAGATTTAAAAATTCTTGAAGATGCACAATTTGAAATTGCCTACAAAGATGTGGTAGCTAATTATCCAATAAATGAGCGTGTTTCCAAAGATCAATTGAATGAATTATTAGACAAAGAACTCAAAGAATATGGAATCAAAACTCCTTATGAGTTCAATATTTACAGCAATGGATTAGCAACAAAAATAAAATCAGAGCATTTCAATTTTGATAAATATGCTACTTATTCGATACCTGTTTTTATAGACAATGACGGAAATAACAAGTATATGTTGCTAGTTACATTTCCTCAGAAAAAGAAGTTTTTGTTTTCAGAAATTCTTGCTATAACACTGTTATCTGTAGTTTTTACTTTAATAATAATTATAGCTTATGCCAATGCGTTACACCAATTAATCAAACAACGTCAAATTTCTGAAATCAAAACTGATTTTATTAATAACATGACGCATGAGTTTAAAACGCCAATTGCAACTATCAATTTAGCTTTAGATGCTATTAAAAATCCTAAAGTAATTGATGATAAAGAAAAAGTTTATAGATATCTCCAAATGATTAGAGACGAAAATAAACGAATGCATGCTCAAGTAGAAAATGTCCTTAGGATTTCAAAACTAGAGAAAAAAGAATTAGAGATTACCAAAGAACCATTAGACGTACAAGATATTATTGAAGAAGCAATAGATCATGTACATTTAATTATTGAAGATAGACAAGGTGCTATTACAACTCATTTTGAGGCAAATAGAACCACAGCATTACTAAATGATGTACATTTTACCAATGTAATTGTTAATATTTTAGACAATGCTATAAAATATTCGCCAGATGTGCCCGTTATAGATATATACACAGAGAACATCAAAGATTTTATACTAATTAAAGTAAAAGATCAAGGCGCAGGAATGAGCAAAGTGGCTCAAAAAAGAATTTTTGAAAAGTTTTATCGCGAACATACAGGCGATATTCACAACGTAAAAGGACACGGTTTAGGTCTAGCTTACGTAAAACGAATTGTGGAAGACCACAATGGTCAAGTTTTTGTTGAAAGCGAAAAAGGAAAAGGAAGTACATTTATTATAAAAGTCCCATTGATAAATTAAAAAATTATGGAAAAAGAAAATAAAAAAATATTATTAGTTGAAGACGATCAAAACTTTGGAGCCATTCTGAAAGATTATTTAATGTTAAATGATTTTGATGTTGTATTGGCAAAAAATGGGATGGAAGGTTTTGAAAAGTTTAAAAAAGACACTTACGATTTGTGCATTCTTGACGTAATGATGCCTTACAAAGATGGATATACTTTAGCTAAAGAAATCCGTGAGAAAAATAAAGAAGTGCCTATCGTGTTCTTAACGGCTAAAACCATGAAAGAAGACGTCTTGAAAGGATACAAAGTAGGAGCAGACGATTATCTTAACAAACCATTCGATTCTGAAGTGTTGTTGATGAAAATTAAAGCTATCATGCAAAGAAAATCATCTGAAACTAAAGCTGAAAATGTTCAGTTTGAATTCCAAATTGGTAAATTTCACTTGAATTCTAAGTTGCGTTTCTTGAATTTTCCAGGTAACGAACCAATAAAATTGTCACCAAAAGAAAACGAATTGCTTAAAATGTTAGCTCTTTATGTTGAAGATTTAATGCCAAGAGAATTAGCATTAACCAAGATTTGGAGAGATGATAACTACTTCACATCAAGAAGTATGGACGTTTACATTGCTAAACTAAGAAAATATCTAAAAGAAGATCCAAATGTAGAAATTTT
>JAAFHW010000055.1 GCA_013298525.1 Flavobacteriia bacterium | reverse complement strand
TTCAAAATCTAATTTTACTTCACTAGAATTTTCAGAAATGGCATCAATACTTGCCACTAATGTAAAAGGAAGTTTGTCACTTGCCGCAGCAAGATTCACTTTAGAATGTGGAACGCCTTCTTTCAAACGTAATTTGATTTCTGGCATACCTTTCAAACCAAAATTGAAAATATCATCACCAAGAACTTCAAATTTAGCAATGTTCTCAGGCATTAATTTCTCAAAATTTTTCACATCAGACAATTGAGTGTATAAATACTCAGCCGATTTTTCTACAGTAACTTTTGGACTTTCTAAGTTCATTATATCTAATATTTTATATCTAAAATCTAATATTTAAACATTCCAAGTCGATGGACTTTTACGCCATTCTTGCAAAGTTTTTTGTTCTTCTTCTGTAATGTATTGTTTTTCTACAGCAAGTTCTAAAAGATGTTCGTAATTGCTTAACGTATTCAAATTTACATTTGCATTTTTGAAGTTTTCTTCGGCAACATCAAATCCGTAAGAGAAAATAGCTAACATTCCTTTTACATTTGCTCCGGCTTCTTTTAAAGCTTCAACAGCAAGTAAACTACTATTTCCTGTCGAAATTAAATCTTCAACTACAACAACATTCTGACCTTTTTGTAAAAAACCTTCCACTTGATTTTGTCTTCCATGCTTTTTTGGCTCTGGTCTAACGTACACAAATGGCAGTCCTAATTCTTCTGCAACAAGTATGCCAATGCCAATTGCACCGGTTGCAACACCTGCAATGACATCTGGTTTACCATAAATTTCTTCAATTTGCTTAGAAAATTCATCGCGAATGTAATTTCTAATCGCTGGAAATGAAAGCGTTAGACGATTATCGCAATAAATAGGTGAGTTCCAACCCGAAGCCCACTTAAAAGGATTTGACGGATTCAATTTAATTGCATTTATTTGTAAAAGCAATTCGGCTGTTTTTTCGGCTGTTTCTTTATTAAAAATCATACTGCAAATGTATAAAGTTTTTGTGAACGATAAACCACTTTTTTTGACAAATGAAGTCGCAAAGGAAACCGACTTTCAATTGTTTTTGCTTGAAAGTGTTGACATTGAACAGCTTATTATAAAGATGTTCAACAATAAGATTAATAAAGCTTATTTGTATTATCCTGACGAAAAGGAAATTCTGAAAAAAGTAAAGGAAAAAATCCCTGTAAAAAAAGCTGGTGGCGGTTTGGTTTACAACAAAAATGGTGAAGTTTTATTCATTTTTAGAAACGGAAAATGGGATTTGCCAAAAGGCGGTTGCGACAAAGGTGAAGAAATTGAAGCTTGTTCTGTAAGAGAAGTGGAAGAAGAAACTGGCGTTCAAGGTTTGAAAATCACTAAAAAACTTCAAAAAACGTATCATGTTTTTAAACGTAATGGTGAATATCGACTAAAAATTACCCATTGGTTTGAAATGAAAACCGATTTTGAAGACAAATTAACACCTCAAAAAGAAGAAGGAATTAAAAAAGCCGTTTGGTTAAAACCCGAAGATGTTCAAGAGGCTTTGAAAAACTCTTACGAAAATATCAAATTGTTGTTTGAAGAAGAAAATGAAAATAGTATCAAAATCTGATTTATCAATTGAAGAAAAGGAAATCATTTTCTAGTTTTTAATAACTTGTCCTTAATCTAAAAATTAATGCTATATATCACATAATAAAGTATCAATACCATTCTTTGAGCTCTTTGTCAAATTCTTTTTTGTTGTGATTTAAATATTCAAGCTCTAATACATATTCTTGTCCATCACAATTGTATTCAATTTTATTTACAATGTAACTTTGTAGCAAGTTAAAATCTTGTTTCTCAATGATACTCTTAATTTCATTAGGATATTTACCAAATTTGCTTTTGTGAACTTCAATTTCATTGGTGATTTTTATTCCAATTTTATTTGATGTAGCATCATAAATTTCAAATACAAGCAATAATACAATCATATTAATAAAACATAGAAACGTCATTATTTTAGACCATTTGTATAGTAAAGATTTATTATTTGTGCCGCTGTACCATTTTGCAATCAACGCAGAACATCCCATTATTACTATTATAGTCATAAAAGCTATGAAATTACTCAATGATGCAACTAATAAAATGATTAGTATAAATAAGTATAGTAGATAATTATGAAACTCAAATGTTGTATTTAATTTTTGATTTGATAAAAATATTCTAATGTGATTAGACCTTTCATTTTTTTCGGAATGAATTAATTTATTTATCAATTCTGAAAGTTTTATTTCATCAACTTTTATTTGGCTTAAATTTAAATTTAATTTCTGTGCACCAATTATTTCATTTAATTTTTCTACCCATTTATATTGTTTGGTTTCACTATCAAAAGCTTCGTTTACTATTATTGAAATGAATTTTTGGTCATAAATATCTAATGGATAAGCTTCAATGATATAGTCCCATTCTATTAGATTTTGTTTTAATGTTTTATCGAAGATTCCATTTTCATTAATAACTATTTGTACTCTTTTATCAAAGAATGTAAATATTCCAATTAGAGTTCCTAAGCCAAAGAACAATGTTGTGAACCAACCCATATAATAATCAAAAGTTCCATTTTGTTCTCTTAAAATCACCCAAATACCAATTATTACAAAAGGCAATGAAAGAGCAATTATTTTAAACCCTTTTCCGCTTGATTTGTATAATTTTATTTCAGCCATTATTTTTTATAAATGTAAATAAATGAAGATATAATTACTCCATTATCCTATAAACAGGATATTGCAAATGTGCTTTTTCGTAATAAATAGAATTTTTATGAACCCAATCCAATTGCGCTTCTGGGTTTTCTGCAAAAGCTTTGTCTTCTGATTTCTTTTGTTCTAGTTTGGCGCGCAATTCTGGATTTTTGTTCAAATAGTCATTAGCTAAATCTTCAAAAACATAGTCGGAATAGCCTTCTTTTTGTTGTAATATCGTGTCAAAAAAGTTCCAATTGAAAAAGCTGTCCATCGCTTCTGGTTCTAATGTTTCTATTAGAAATTTCACGCCAATTTGGTCGGTTTTGAACAAATAATCACCTTTTCTAAAGTTCATCTTTATTTTAGAACTTGAAACTTTTGTACTGTTGTGCGGATAATGTCCTTCGTAGGCATTTTTAGCTGTTTTATAATCGACAATTCTATAACTTTCTACTTCAATTATCGTATCTCTTTTTAATCTTCTGAATTCTAATTTGTTTTCTTTCAAACGATCAATTACAGGCCAAAAACCTTGTGGAATGACATAAGCATTTGGAATTTTTACCGTTTGAACCGATTTATAATCCGCCATGAAAGGAATGTACTTTGTAAACGGAAGTTTTCGGTCGTAATACAATCGTTTGCCTGAAGTTACATCACTTTTTTTGTATTTTCCTTCGTAACCAAGAAACGGAATTTTAGTAATTTTGGTCGTATCAATTTCCCATTTAATAGTATACTCACTTTTCGGTTGAAATTGTTTTTGGTTTTCTAATCGTTTGGCTTTTATAGTTTTATAATTTTTATCAGCATAATTAATTGTGGAAACCATAAACTCATAAGTAGCTTTCACACGACTCGCGTAGTTCTTTAACATGTGCGTTTCTACCACAAAACCAATCGTATTGAACAACGAAGTATAACCTGTAGCATACCTCGGACTTTCAAAAAACTGCTGAAAACCTTCGTCTGGTGTGCCGTGCCAAACGTTTACATAAGGTGTGGTTTCTATCTTTTTTTGCTGTAAATCTTTTACAATCGATGGCGTCAATTCGTTTTTCATGTAATCGCCTAAAGCATTTCCTAATTTCTTAGGTTCGGTCATGATGTACGTCAACGTATATTGATAATCTGCGCCATTGCTCACGTGATTGTCTATAAAAATATCGGGATTAAATTCTTGGAATATTTTATAAAAACTATGCGTGTTTTTGGTGTCGGATTTTATAAAATCTCTGTTCAAATCAAAATTTCTAGCATTACCACGAAAACCATATTCCTCTGGTCCATCTTGATTGACGCGAGTCGTCGAATTTCTATTCAAACAACCACCGATATTATAAACCGGAATCGCAACCACAATCACATTTTTTGGCACTTTAATTTTTCCTAAAGCCAAATCGCGGTACAATTGCATGGTCGCATCAATTCCGTCTGGTTCGCCGGCGTGAATTCCGTTATTGATTAATAGGATGCTTTTTTCGGAAGAGGCATAATTTAAATCAAATACTTTTTCAGGATTAAAAATCACTACTTGCAAGCGTTCGCCACTATCGGTTTCACCCATATTTAAAACTTGAATGTTATCAAAATCCAAATCCAATTGCTCATAATAACGAAGTATTTCTTGATAATCAGCACTTTGATTGCCATTTCCTTTTTCAAAATAGGTAGCGTATTTCGAATTATCTTGAGCCAAAATAACCGTTGTAAATAGGAGGAAAGCAACTTTTATAAAACGCATTGTAATTTTTTTTTAGGAGTTCAAATGTAGTTAAAAAATCAATTTCAACTTCAAATGTCAACTTCAACTTTTTACGCTGAGCCTGTCGAAGTGCAAAAATCAATTTCAATTTCAAAACTCGAAACTCGAAACTCGCAACTTTTACTCTGAGCTTGTCGAAGTGCGAAACTCGCAACTCGTAACCCGAAACTCGCAACTTTTTTATCTACCTTTGCCAAATGAATAAAAATCCACATTCCAATAATGTTCTTTTCAATTTAGGTATTGAGGAATTAAACGAAATGCAAGTTGTTGCTCAAGAAACCATCTTGAACGACGCCAATGTTTTATTACTTTCACCAACAGGTTCTGGAAAAACGTTAGCTTTTTTACTACCAATTTTTCAAATGTTGGACGATACTTGCAAAGATGTTCAATGTTTGATTTTAGTTCCATCGCGTGAGTTGGGTTTGCAGATTGAGCAAGTTTGGAAGAAAATGGGAACCGATTACAAAGTAAACGTTTGTTATGGTGGTCATTCTATAGAAACAGAAATCAAAAATTTATCAAATCCGCCGGCGATATTGATTGGAACGCCTGGTCGAATTGCCGATCATTTGGACCGAGGAACTTTTGCTGTGGATGCTATTCAAACGTTGGTTTTGGATGAATTTGATAAGTCGTTGCAATTGGGATTTCATGAGCAAATGAGTTTTATCATTTCAAGATTGAACAAGTTGAACAAACGCGTTTTGGTTTCGGCGACTTCTGATATTGAGATTCCGAAATACACACGAGTTTTGCAACCAACGGTTTTGGATTTTATTCCAACGGAAGATTCGAGTAGCAATTTAAGTTTGAAGATGGTCGTTTCTAAAGAAAAAGACAAAATCAATGCACTTTTTAATTTGCTTTGTTCTTTAAAATCGGAAGCGGCGATTATCTTTTGCAACCATCGTGATGCTGCCGAACGCATAAGCGACACTTTGAACGAAAAAGGAATTTACTCGACGTATTATCATGGTGGCATGGATCAAGACGAACGCGAACGTGCTTTAATTCAGTTTAGAAACGGAAGTGTGAGTTATTTAATCACAACCGATTTAGCAGCGCGCGGTTTGGACATTCCCGAAATGAAACACGTTATTCATTATCATTTGCCTTTAAAAGAAGACGAATTTACCCATAGAAATGGTCGTACGGCGCGAATGTTAGCTTCTGGAACGGCTTATATTATTGCACATGAAAGTGAGAAAAAAATGGAGTATTTAGATTATAAAATGCCTGTTTTAAATGTAGAAAATGCCACAACTTTACCAAAACCACCCGAATTTCAAACGATTTATGTAAGTGGCGGAAAGAAAAACAAATTGAACAAAATTGACATTGTAGGCTTTTTTTCTCAAAAAGGAAAACTAGAAAAAGGCGATTTAGGTTTGATTGAAGTAAAAGATTTCATTTCGTTTGCAGCTGTAAAATCGAATAAAGTAAAACAATTTTTGGATAACATTCGTGATGAAAAAATGAAAGGAAAGAAGTTTAAAATAGAGGTTGCTAGGAAAGTGGTTAAGAAAGAGGAGTAGAGTTTTAAAAATTTAACGATTCTCGGCTTCACGTCTGTTGCTGCGAAGACTGACCAAAACAAAACTACAACTTTTCTTAGAAAGATAGAATTGTAGCCACCAGATTATTTTCCACGAAGACAAAATAGCAAGCGCAAGCCCAGCAATAGCGTGAAATCGATGTTGGTGGTAGTGTTTATTATTCTTTTATAAATTTAAGATGATAAACTTCATTTTCACATTTCAAACAAATAAAATAAATTCCATTAGGTAGATTTGAAACATCTATTTGATTAAGTGGATTATTTAATTCATGAAGTTTTTGACCACTTGTACTCGATACAATCAACTTATCTATTTTTTTATTAGTTGTATTTAAAATATTTAAAGAATTAGATGATGGATTTGGATAAATTGAGAATTCTTTGTTTAGCATTAAATTTTCTGTACTTAATACAGAAACAACAAAACAATTAATACTTGTTGGCGTAGGAATAATTTGAATTCCTTCGGAATTTGATGTGCTATTATTTTCTATCAACAATTGACCATTATAATTACTGCCAAATCCCCATAATGTTTTATTATTCTTTATGCAAAATGAAGTACCAGATGCATAATTTATGATTTTATCCCAATCATTTTCTGTCCCAACTTGTTCAGGTGTATTTTTACTAATTAGGGTGTTATCACCTAATTGACCATCATCATTAGCACCCCATGACCATAAAGTGTTATCTTCTTTTAAAGCTATTGAATGAGCAGCACTAAGACCAATATCCTTCCAGTTATTACTGCTTCCTATTTGTATTGGAACATTTTCATTGATGTTAGTACCATTTCCTAAATTGCCGTAATAGTTGTTTCCCCAAGCCCATAAAGTGTTGTCGTTTTTCAAAGCTAAACAATGGCCATCACCTGCACGTACAGATTTCCAGTCACTAGAATTACCTCCAATTTGAACAGGTGAATTTACACTTAAATAATTCCCGTTGCCTAATTGACCGGCGTTATTTTGACCCCAGCCCCATAATGTATTGTTAACTTTAATTGCTATTGTTGTTCTTGAAGATGTTTCTACTTTTTTCCAATCTGTATCATTTCCAATTTGTGTTGGTAAGTTTTTTTGAACCCATGTCCCATCTCCTAATTGACCAAAATCATTATATCCCCAAGCCCATAAAGTACCATTACTTTTAATTGCACAAGAATGAGTACTTCCTGCCGAGATATCTACCCAATCAGAATCTGTCCCAACTTGTGTAGGCAATGATAAATCATTGTTTGGATTATAAGGAATTCCTAATTGTCCAAAAAAACTTTGTCCCCAAGCCCACAAAGTTCCATCTGCCTTAATTGCTAAAGTGTGAAAGTATCCAGTACTTAATTTTGACCAATCTGAATCATTTCCAATCTGAACAGGTTCATTCACATCATATTGAGAGCTACCTATATATCCCCATTTCCAAATGGTATTATCTTCCTTTAAACCTACAACTGTAGATGCACCTGAATGGATAGAATTCCAGAGACATTGAGAATTTGATTTAAAACTTAAAATAAATAAAAAAAGAAGTATTTTTTTCATGATTTATTGTAATTTAAAATTCGTAACTTTATAACATTACCACCAACGTTTTGCGGCTTCATGAAGTGGCGATGAACCAAGACCAAGCCTTTACAAATATAACCAAAACTTTTAATTAATTACCTTTCCAATTTCTGATAAATCCCGAGCCTCGCCATTTCTTGAAACCGCTGTTATCGGAATTATATAATTGCAAGTTCTTAATTGCACTTAAAGTGTTGTATATATTGACTTTATAAAAATTGTAAGATACAAATAATGCAATTAAAAGCATCGAAATACTTGTTTTGTTGTACCAAATGTTATACCTTCGTACTGCGATGCATCAGTTTGAAAGGCTTGTATTTACAAAGGTTTCACTTGTTTGCATCGGAATACAAATATAGTACAACAATTCTAATTTCCTATTATTATGGCTTCTATTAAACTAATCTTAAGAACACATCAAGCAGACCAAACAGGACATTCTCCGCTTTATATCCGAATTATAAAAGATAGAAAAACGAAATTTATCACTGCTGGAGTGAAACTCAAAGAGAACGAGTGGGATGAAACAAAGCAGAAAGTTAAAAAGAACCATCCGAATAGTGCGAGAATGAATGCGTCATTATCTCAAAAGATTGCAGATGCTGAAGGACAAGTTGCAGACTTGGAACGCAAAGTAAAAACCATTTCAATAAAAAAATTAAAAGAAGCTATAAAGGGAAAAGAAGTACCTAACTTTTTTGAGTATTCGTATGCTCGATGTGAGAAAATAAAAGGAAGTGTTTCTTTTGGAACTTATAAAAACTATATGCTTTATACCAAGAAATTTGAAAATTATGTAGGTAGCAAGGATGTTTATTTTGATGACATTACGGTTTCAGTTCTCAAGGACTATATGGCTCATATGGGAAATGTTTTAAAAAACGGAGCGACAACACAACGCTATTCAATTATGATTTTGGCAATAATGTTTAAGGAAGCCATCAAAGAGGATATTATTCCAGAATATATGTACCCATTCAACAAACTGACATTAAAAAAAGATACTGAAAAAAGAGTATTTCTAAACAAAGACCAAATCGAAGTATTAACCAATTTAGAGCTAAAGGAAGGACGAAAAGCGGATTTGTGGAGAGATTTATTCCTTTTTTCAATTTATGCAGGAGGATTAAGATTTAGCGATGTTATCGAATTGCAATACAACAACTTCAACGAAGACGAACAAAGAATTAAAAAAGTAATCCGCAAAACAGGAAGATTGCATCAGTTTAAAATCGGCAAAGTGGCACTTGATATTTTGAGTAAATACAAAAAGGAAGATGCGCAGCAAGATGATTTTATATTCCCGATAATAACAGATAAAGTATCTTATAACAAAAGTGAAGAATTACGTTATTTTATATCACAAAAGGAAAACCATTCCGCCAATTTTCAACTCAACCGAATGGGTAAAATGATGAAATTATCTTTTTCACTTTCTTTTCATTTATCAAGACACAGTTTTGCAACCAATGCTTTAAATAATGGTATGAGAATTGAGCACGTTTCTAAATTGATGGATCATTCGGACATCAGTACAACGCAGATATATGCCAAAATTATTAGTGAAGAGTTAGACAAAGCAGTAGACAACTATATATTCTAAAATATTTTAACATATAAATACTAAATTTCGGACTTTTACGTTTTATTTAGTGTGAATATAGAGTTGTTACAGCTTAAACAAATTGTTAATAAATTTTTTTGAAATCCTTACTAAAAGGATTTTTTTTTTACTCTAATTTAGCACAAAAGAAAGTGATAATTTAAAGAGCCAAAGAGAAAAAATTTAGATGAATTGCACTAGTAAGGTTTGCTAGGATTTTTCAAAAATAAGTAGATAAAAGCTTATAATTACATTTCAAATCACAATGAAAACAATTTGTAAAATAGTAATACTTGAATTCAAAAGTTCAAATAATTCAAACTTCCCAGTTTGTTCAATTAGTGGCGGTGCCTTTGGCACAGTCCACTAACACTACTTTTGATATTATTATTGAAACTGAAATCACAATTCAGAGTTATTGCGAAGCTTTAGTACATAAAGTTTTCAATTTACACCAATCTCAATTTCCAGCATTTATAAATTATCAATGTAATAATGTTGAAAATGCTATGTTATGGCTTAATAAATTTGAAAAATTAATCTCTAATAATGGAAAACTTTTTACTTCAAAATGTGATGTTACTGGAGTAAGTAAATTGATAAATTTGATTGAAAAAAAACGCTCCGAAATGCAATCTTCGAGAATAGATGTACCAGAATACAAAACACCAAAAAGATATATTAATGCGGAAAGTGAAGATAAAATATTTTCGTTTTACGAATTAAAAAAGCAGCTTCAAAATTGTAAAAATGACAATGATAAAATAATTTTATTGACAAAAGAAAAGTTTGAATATCAGCAGTCGAATGTTGAGTTTATAAATCAAAAGTTACCATTATTTGACGAACAATGCAAGAAAGAAATAAAGCAAATTTATGAATTAGGAAAGTTAAAAGCAGATTTTGAAAACTTCAATAATGAAAATCATAAAAGTTCATTACCATTCAAAAAATTAAAATTCAACTGCAATGTAAATCAATTTGTTGATGTATTTTATCAATTGCATAGAGAGTTATTTTCAGACGGAAAACCAATTATTGACGGTTCTATTAATGATATGGTTGCAATTATAGTAAACTCATTCGTAGATAAAGATGGAAATGATATTAGTCCCCAAACAGTTGAAACAATACTTAAACCCTCAAGAACCGATAAACGTCCTAAAGCCCATAAAAAACTAGACATCGACAAACTACTCTAAAACAAAATAGTCCCGAGGGACTATTTTGGGACTTTAGGACTTTTTTTCTCTTCTCACTTTTGCACCATAACATTTAAAAAACTTTAAAAATGGATGCAATTATCTTCACAAAAGACCAGTTCACAGATCTAATGAGCAAATTAGACACTATTCAATCTCAAATCGCTATCAAGGCAGACCCAAAGAAAGAAACGTTTCTTGACAATCAAGAATTTCTATTATTGATGAAAATTTCAAAACGTACAGCACAAACCTGGAGAGACGAAGGCAAAATTTCCTTTAGCCAAGTTGGGAACAAAATTTACTACAAACTTTCTGATGTTGAAAAACTCCTTACGGAGCATTACAACAAATCTTTTAAAGGAAGATAGTATGTGCAGCTGCAACGGAACTTGTGAGGTTTGCGATTGCAAACTTCACACAAACGAGAACCAACAACCGCCAACTATTAACCATTAAATTAAAACTATGGTAACTATTTTTAAGAATTTCAATGAGGTTGTAGAACACAAATCTTTACTTACAATTTTAGACGAAATTAAAACAGGAAAGTACAAGCCCGGCATTGTTTACTTGCGTAAATCACTTGCCGAAAACAAAACAGAAGCCTACAACAAAGCTAAAAAATCACTTCCTGCATTTACACCTTCAGCTAAATTTGTTGGAGGTCGTAAACTGGAATTCTTGGCAGAATATTCAAAATGTATCATTCTTGATATTGATAAACTGAATGAGAAAGATTTGCAAAACGCTACGCATTTGGCCAATCAATCCGAATACACTTTTGCAAGTTTCATTAGCCCATCTGGAAACGGTTTGAAAATTCTAGTAAAAATAAGTTCAGATAAAGCCAATCACAAAGAAGCTTTTTTATTAGTTCAAGCATATTATGAAAGTACACTAAAACTGGAAATAGACAAATCAGGCAAAGATGTAACTCGATTGTGCTTTTATTCCTGGGATGAAAATTTATATCTAAATGAAAATGCTGCAACCTTTGAAACATTAGAAAAAGAAGTGTTTTTAGATGTAGTTATTCCAACTGAAACAATAGAAACCAAATTAGAACCATCAACAGATTACGAAGCTATTTACAACCATTGCATAAAATTTACAGAAAAAAAAGTGCAATATGCGAATGGTAGTCGCAATGTATTTGTGCATCAATTAGCGTGTAATATGAACCGAAAAGCAGTACCGATGGATATAGCTATGAATTTCATTCAAACCGATTTCAACTTTGATGATAAAGAAGTTTCACAAGCAGTAACAAGTGCCTACGGCAATATTTTAGAATTTGGTAAAACAGAAAAAGCAACCAATCCAAATGAAAAACAAAACAAAAAAATTAACAAAAATACTGACGATGAAGATGACGACGATGATGAGAAACCGAGAGTTACACAAATTGACAAACTCGAAAACTTTTTATCAGGAAAATATGTTTTTCGTCATAACATAGTATCGGGAAAATTAGAGTTCCAATATTTCGGTAAAAAGAAGTGGAATGTAATGAATGATTTTATAGAAAATTCAATGTTACGAGAATGTCTAAAAGCAAGAATAAAAACAAACCTTTCATCATTGCGGAATTTGCTTTATTCTGATTTTTGCCAATTATTTAATCCATTTGAAGATTACTTTAAAAATTTGCCTAAATACGATGAAAAAACAGATTATATTTTTCAATTAGCAAACACAATAACAACTACAAAACAAGAACTTTGGCAGCAATGTTTTAAAAAATGGTTGGTCGCAATGGTTGGGTGTGTGTTAGATGACAAAGTAATAAATCATACTGTAATTGTCTTTAGTGGCAAACAAGGATTAGGAAAAACAACTTGGGTTGAAAAGCTAGTTCCTAAACAATTAAAGGAATATTTATTTTCTGGAACAATAAACCCAAATAATAAAGATACTTTGGTACAACTAGCTGAATGTATGTTAATCAACTTGGACGAACTAGAAAACTTAAACCGTTCCGAAATCGGCAGCTTAAAAGAAATCATCACAAAAACCCAAATCAGAATGAGAAAAGCATACGGACACAACAACGAAACAATGCCCAGACGGGCATCATTTGCTGGAAGTGTTAATACTGCACAATTTTTGAATGACAGTACAGGAAGCAGAAGATTTCTTTGTTTTGAGTTAGAAGGCATAAAATACCAACACGATGTAGATATTAATTTAGCTTTTTCACAGGCATTATTTTTATTCAAAAGTGGATTTAGATTTTGGTTTGACCAGGAAGAAATTAAGAATATAACAGCTAATAACGAACAATACCAATTGCACAGCCCAGAAGAAGAACTTTTACTAACTTGGTTTGAGCCTTGCCCAAAAGAAGAAGCAACGCTGTTTTTAAACGCATCACAAATAGCTGCCAAACTAGCGGACAGAACAAAATTAAACCTAAACGATGCTACAATTAACAAATTAGGAAAAGCATTAAAAAAACATAATTTTATAAAAATCAGCAAGAAAACAGGATATGTTTACGCAGTAAAAGAACTAACTTACGAAGAAGTAGATAGTAAAAACAAAGAAGTTGAAACCGAGTAATAAACAACAAATTAAAAGATTTCAAAAAAGGGTGCAAATTGCACTCTTTTTTATTGCTTTGAATGGATAGGCAGGATAACCAAATTTCACTACAAACATTTTTTATTTTTTCATCATTGAAACTTTTGGGTAATATAAGAATATACTAAAGCAGTAGGATGAATAGACAAGTATAGTTTGCACTCAAACAGCCACTTAAATCGGTTTTTTATTTTATAAAAAAACTTAAATATCTTTCTTACGTTTTTTGGTTATCCTGCCTATCCTTTTTCAATTTCACTCTTTTACATTCCGTTGCTTTTTAGTATGTTTGTAGATTATACGCTTCAACTGCTATTTCAATATAACTGTAGCGTTTATTCCAACAAGAATTATAAATTACGAATGCACTGCGTTCGCAATTCAAAAAAAGTAGATTTTTTATAATACAACAGCAGCATAAGTAATTATATGGCAGATAAAACCAATAGTTTATCAATTTCAGAAAGTGATTTATTCAATGAGTTATCACAACTTATTGAGCAAAGCAAACAACAAGTAGCGGTTCAAGCCAATAGTGCTGTTACTATTTTGTTTTGGCAAGTTGGTAATCGCATCAATCAAGATATACTACAAAACAAACGTGCAGAATACGGAAAACAAATTGTGCCGACACTGTCGGCTCAATTGGAAAACAAATACGGTAGAAATTTTGAAGTAAAAAATCTCCGTCGAATGATGCAATTTGCTGAACAATTTACAGATTTTCAAATTGTCGTGACACTGTCACGACAATTGAGCTGGTCACATTATTTAGCCATATTACCAATAAAAACGCACGAAGCTAAAGTGTTTTATGCAAATCAAGTGGGAAATAGTTTTATGAGCGTTAGAGAATTAAGGAGACAAATTGCTTTAAAAGCTTTCGAAAGAACAAACATCGCCGATGCACAAATTATCGAATCAACACATATTCCATTCAATACATTCAAAGATCCTTACATTTTAGACTTATTGGGTTTGCAAAATTCTTTTTTAGAAAAGGATTTAGAAGATGCTATTCTACACGATTTAGAAACTTTTATACTCGAATTAGGTAAAGGTTTTACGTTTGTAGAACGCCAAAAACGAATGATTATTGACGGCGAAGATTTCAATTTAGATTTACTTTTCTACCATCGTAAACTAAAACGATTAGTCGCAATAGAATTAAAGTTAGGAAAATTCCAAGCCAAACACAAAGGACAAATGGAGTTGTACCTTAAATGGTTAGACAAGTACGAAAAACAAGAAGGAGAAAATACACCTATCGGTTTAATACTTTGTGCCGAAAGCAGCAGAGAGCAAATTGAGCTACTCGAAATGCACAAAGACGGTATAATGGTTGCCGAATATTGGACAGACTTACCTCCAAAAAAACAGTTTGAAGAAAAAATACATTTGCTAGTTGCCGAAGCCAAAGAAAGAATAGAAAGAAAAAAATTGATGTAGAAATTGGGTAATAAGTAAGTAGAATAAATAGAATAATACCAAAAACAGCGGTAAAATAATTAGATCAATGATGTTGTATGAATAGCTCACAAGTAGAAATAAATCTTAAAAACCTAATAAATACATTTGATAAAGAAACCTTTATTTATGAATTATTGGTAGCTTATGGTATATCAAGAACAACAGTAACTAGACTAAAGAAAGGCGATTTTAACCTCTCAAAAGTTCCAGGCGAAGTATTGTATAAAAAGAAAGTTTTATTCAAAGAAGTTCTTTCAGATTCATTGCTTACAACAATTGATGAAATTACAAAAAATGAAGAATCCTTAAAACACAATCCTCGTTTTGTTATTGTTACCGATTTTAAAACACTTCTTGCGAAAGACACAAGAACTGGTTTAACTTTAGATATTCCAATTCTTGAAATTGATAAACATTTTCACTTCTTTTTACCTTGGGCTAATAGTGAAATAAATAAAAATAAAATTGATACAACAGCCGATAGAGATGCCTCTTATGAAATGGCTAAACTGTATGATATTTTAGTTCACGAAAATCCAAATATTTATGATGATGGTGGACATAATTTAAACATCTTTTTATCGAGAATACTTTTTTGTTTTTTTGCCGAAGACACAAATATATTTCCTGTCGAGGGTATTTTTACCAATACATTAGAGCTACATACCAATAGAAATGGAAGTGATGTTGATTCATTTTTAGACCGATTATTTTTAAAATTAAATACGGAGTTTGATAATGACGCACCTGCTTTTCTTAAAGAGTTTCCGTATGTAAATGGGGGTTTGTTTAATGACACTATTAAATCACCTAAATTTTCTTCAAAAGCAAGGAAAATCATTTTAGAATGTGGCAATTTGAATTGGAGCGAAATCAATCCAGATATTTTTGGTTCAATGATTCAAGCAGTAGTAAATCCTGAATATCGAAGTGGTTTAGGAATGCACTATACTTCTGTGCCTAATATTATGAAAGTAATTGAACCTTTATTTTTAAACGAATTAAACGAAGAATTCGAAAAAAATAAAGAGAATCCGCTTAAACTAAAAAAATTAATACATCGAATATCCAAATTAAAAATATTTGATCCTGCTTGTGGTAGCGGAAATTTTTTAATTATTGCTTACAAAGAATTAAGACGTTTAGAAATAAATATTTTACAACAAATTAATGAACTTGAAACTCAAAAATCAATAGTCTTTACAGAACTTAAATTATCACAATTTTACGGAATAGAGTTAGACGATTTTGCCCACGAAATGGCAATTTTATCACTGTGGCTGGCAGAGCATCAGATGAATAAAGAGTTTATTGATGAATTACACGATTTTGGTAAAGCAAAACCAATACTGCCACTTAAAGAAGCCGGACACATTACACAAGGAAATGCAACAAGATTAGATTGGGAAATAGTATGTCCGAAAAGTAAAAATGATGAAATTTATATTTTAGGAAATCCACCATATTTGGGTTCAAAAAATCAAGGAGATATTCAAAGAAAAGATATTCAAATAGTTTTAGGAAACAGTAGCAAGATATTAGATTATATTTCTTGTTGGTTTTATAAAGGAGCTGAATATATTAAAGGCATAAATGCAGAATTAGCATTTGTAACTACAAATTCTATTTGTCAAGGTGAGCAAGTTGCTTCTTTATGGCCCAAAATTTTAAAGGACAGTATTGAAATTTCATTTGCTCATCAATCTTTTAAATGGACAAACAATGCTAAAAGTAATGCTGGAGTAAGTGTTGTAATTGTTGGTTTAGGAAATAAAGGAAATAAAGGAAATAAATATCTTTTTAATGGATTACTTATAAATACAGTTTCAGAAATTAATCCGTATTTAATTGAAGGTAAAACAATTTATATCATTAGTAAAGGAAAACCTTTTCTAGATTACCCAGATATGATAGGCGGTAATGTTGCTTATGATAGTGGAAATTTAATTTTTTCAGAAGAAGAAATGAACAATTTTATTTCTAAAGAGCCTAACTCTAAAAAATGGTTTAAAAAAGCAATTGGAGGCAAAGAACTTATTAATGATGGGATTAGATATTGTTTGTGGTTTAAAAATGTAGGATTAAATGAAATACAAGATTTAAAGCTTGTAATGGAACGAGTAGAAAAAGTAAAAAAAGCAAGATTATCAGCTAAAGATAAAGGAACACATAAGCTTGCCGAAAGAAGCCATCAATTTAGAGATTTAAATAATCCTAATAATTATATAGCAATTCCTAAAACCTCAAGCGAAAGGCGTGAGTATATTCCAATGAAATATTTGAATGATGATATTATACCATTAGATTCAATTAGAATAGTTGCAGATGCAGAACCATATTTATTTGGTATTTTAAATTCTAAAATGCATATGGTTTGGATTAAAATAGTTGCGGGTAAATTAAAAACTGATTATCGTTATTCAAAAAACATTTGCTATAATACATTTCCATTTCCTAAATTAAAATTGAAGGATATTGAAAATATAAATCTACACGTTTTTAATATTATTGAAGAAAGAGAAAAACATTCTGAAAAATCACTTGCCCAGTTATATGACCCTAAAAAAATGCCAAAAGGATTAAAAGAAGCACATTCTGAACTTGATTTAGCTATTGAACGCTGCTATCGTTTAAAACCTTTTGAAAGTGATGTTGAGCGTTTAGAATTTCTTTTTAAACAATATGAATTAATGACACAAAATAAAAAATAATTATGCCAGATATAGTTCACGTTTCATACAGCCAAACAGGTAAAAGTAAAAGCACTAATGCTTTTGGTATGCGAGAAATGCAAGAACGTGCTTTTGAGGCACGTTCAGCACAACATTTACTTATAAAAGCACCACCAGCATCGGGAAAATCGAGAGCATTAATGTTTATTGGTTTAGATAAATTAATAAATCAAGATTTAAAAAAAGTAATTGTTGCAGTTCCCGAAAAATCTATTGGTAGTTCTTTTAGTAAAACAGAATTAACCAAGTATGGTTTCTTTGCCGATTGGGAACCAAACCCAATATACAATCTTTGTACACCTGGAGTAGAAAAAAGCAAAGTAGGTGCTTTTAAAAAGTTTCTTGATAGTGATGAAAAAATTCTAATATGCACACACGCTACTCTTCGCTTTGCTTGTGATGGTATAGATGAAAAAATATTTAATGAAACAGTAATTGCAATAGATGAATTTCACCACGTTTCGGCAGACGGAGATAATAGATTAGGCGAAGTTTTACGAAATATAATGTCAAAATCATCAGCACATATTGTAGCAATGACAGGCTCATATTTTCGTGGAGATAGCGTACCTGTTTTGTTACCTGAACTTGAAGCTCAATTTACCAAAGTAACTTACAATTATTATGAACAGTTAAATGGTTATGAATATCTAAAAACATTAGGTATTGGTTATCACTTTTATCAGGGACGATACACATCCGCAATTGATGATATATTAGACGAAAATCTAAAAACAATTATACATATTCCTAGTGTTAATGCAGGAGAATCTACCAAAGACAAATACGAAGAGGTAAATAGAATTATTGATAGTTTAGGAGAATTAGAGTATCAAGATACCGAAACTGGTATTTTGTATGTTCGTAGTAGAAAAACAGAAAAATTATTAAAAGTTGCTGATTTAGTAAACGATAATCAAAAAGAACGAGATAAGATACAAGGTTTTTTACGCACTATTACTGGTCCAGACGATATAGATATTATCATAGCGTTAGGTATGGCAAAAGAAGGTTTTGATTGGCCTTATTGCCAGCACGCATTAACCATTGGTTACAGAGGTTCTCTAACCGAAATTATTCAAATTATTGGTCGTTGTACTAGGGATAGCAATAATAAATCACACGCTCAATTTACCAATCTAATCGCTCAACCTGATGCAGAAGATGGCGAAGTAAAATTATCGGTTAATAATATGCTTAAAGCTATAACTGCTTCATTATTGATGGAACAAGTATTAGCACCAAATTTCAAATTCAAACCTAAATTTCCCGAAGAAGATGATGATAATTCGGAAGATGATGAAAATACGATTAGAATAAATGGCTTTAAAACACCAACTTCAAATCGTGTAAAAGATATTATAGAATCGGATATTACAGACCTTAAAGCAACTATTTTACAAGACGATAGAATGTTAAAGGCAATGCCGGGTAATGTAGATCCCGAAGTAATAAATAAAGTATTGATTCCAAAGATAATTAGAGAAACCTATCCTGATTTGACAGATGAACAAGTAGAAGAAGTTCGTCAGTATGTAGTCGTAGATTCTGTAATAAAAAATGCTAATATAGAAACGCAAGGCGACAAGCGTTTTATTCGTATGGCAGATAGTTTTGTAAATATTGATGATATAGATATTGACTTGATAGATACAATTAATCCGTTTCAGAAAGCATTTGAAATACTTTCTAAATCGGTTACAGCATCTGTTTTTAAAGCTATTCAAGAAACTATTGATGCGGGTAGAATTCAAATGACCGAAGAAGAAGCCATAATTCTATGGCCAAAAGTAAAAAACTGGGTAGCACGAACAAACGAACACCCAAGCATACAATCATTCGACCCACAAGAAAGAAGATTAGCAGAAGCAATATTATTTTTAAAAGAGCAAAAGCGTAAAGCAAAAGCAAATGAGTAAGAAGCAAACATTAAAAGATATTTTTGATGATGATGATTTTGGAATTTTAGATTCTAAAGAAAAAGTATCAAGTATCAAAACGGAGGACGAGCGACTTATCGAATCGTTCCAAGAAATCAACGCCTTTTTTGAAAAGAATAACAGAGAACCTTTGGCTAATAATGTTACTGAATTTAAGTTATTATCA
>JAAFHW010000054.1 GCA_013298525.1 Flavobacteriia bacterium | reverse complement strand
TAAATTTGTAAATTGTACTTAAAATAAACTTCTATGAAAAAAGGTATTGTTCTTATTATGCTAATCATTAGTGCAATTGGCTATTCACAAGATTGGAAAACTAATTTTGAAGAGGCAAAAGCAGCAGCAGCTAAAGAAAATAAAAATATATTATTAGTTTTTTCAGGTTCTGATTGGTGTGCACCATGTATAAAATTAGAAAAAGTAGTTTGGAAATCTGAAGTTTTTAAACAATATTCTGAAAAAAAATTAATCTTATTAAGAGCTGATTTTCCAAATAAACGAGCTAATCAATTGCCAAAAGAAATTGCAGAAGGAAATAAAAAATTATCTGAAAAATATAATAAAGAAGGTAATTTTCCACTTGTTGTTCTTATAGATAAATCTGGAAAAGTTATAGGAATGACAGGTTTTAAAAACGTTACCGCTGAGGAGTATGTTAAGCTAATAGAATCATTAAATAAATAATGAAACAGTTCTTATTACTATTTATTTCACTAATTACTATCAATTCTTTTGGGCAAATTGTGCATAAAAGAAAGTTGTCAATGTTAGGAAGTCCGTTTGAAATTACTGTAGTAGCTAAAGATACTATTCAAGGTAACTATTTCATTGACAAAGCCGTTGCTGAAGTTAAAAGAATTGAGAATTTGATTTCTGATTGGATTCCAACCACACAAATTTCTGAAGTCAACAAAAATGCTGGAATCAATCCTGTAAAAGTTGATGATGAAGTCTTTCAATTGGTAACAAGAGCAAATAAAATTTCAAAACTAACCAATGGAGCTTTTGATATTTCATACGCTTCAATGGATAAAATTTGGAAGTTTGATGGCAGCATGAAAGAAATGCCAACTAAAGAAGCAATTAAAAGTTCTGTTGAAAAAATTGGTTACGAAAAGATAATAATGAATGACTCAACCAAAACAATTTTCTTGAAAGAAAAAGGAATGAAGTTGGGTTTAGGAGGAATTGGTCAAGGATACATTGCTGATAAAGTAAAGGCATTATTGCAAAATGAAGGATGCAAATCAGGAATTGTAAATGTTTCTGGCGATATAAATACTTGGGGAAAACAAATAGATGATAAGCCTTGGACAATCGGAATTATAAATCCGATGAATAAAAATAAGGTTTTTGCAACATTTCCACTTGAAGATAGTGCAGTGGAAACTTCAGGAAGCTATGAAAAATTTGTAATGTTTAATGGTGTAAGATATTCGCATATCATTGATCCAAGAACAGGTTATCCAGCAACAGGGATTGTTAGTGTGTCTGTATTTGCAAAACAAACAGAGATAGCCGACGCTTTAGCAACTGGAATTTTTGTATTAGGAATAGATGTTGGATTGGATTTAGTAAATCAACTTAAAGGAATAGAATGCATTATAGTTGACGACAAAGGAAAAATACACACATCAAAAGGAATTGATATTCAAAAATATAAATCTTAATTAATTACGCCATGTTTAAGAAAATAGCATTAGTAGTTTTTTCTGTAATTGTTTTACAATCATGTAATACAGTGAAGCAATATGAAAAAGCTAAAGTTAACAGTACAGAAATGAAGCTTTCAGCAAAATCTACAGAACGATATGAAACCGCTTTTCAAGTTTATAGAGAAGCTGCAGCAGGAGCAAATGGAGGAAAATCTGGTGGTGGTTGTGGATGCAATTAATTTTTAATAAAATCATGCAAAATAAATTAGTAATAGTATTTTTTCTTTTTTCAGCCTTGGTCTTTTCACAAGAAACTGAAGTGGTAAAAGATAGTACAGTAACTTTCAAAAAAAGAGTATTAGAGTCAACAGAAGTTGATTTCATGCTTAGTTATTACAATCAAGACGGATTGCATTCTTCAGTTTCAGGCGGAATTGGTTCTGAAAAATTGACCGATATTGCTTCTAATATTGTTGTAGCAATTCCTATGAATGATGATGATGTACTTACTATTGATGCTGGAATTTCAGCATACACTTCAGCTTCATCAAGTAACATTAATCCTTACGATTCTAAAAACCCTACACCATGGCAAAGTTCGTCAGGAGCTTCAGAGCAAGACGCTTTAGTTTCTTTAGTAGCTAATTATAGTCATAGTAGTGATGATAGAAACTTTATTTGGAATGCAGATGTTTCATTTTCTAACGAATATGATTACACTTCAATAGGTTTTGGAGGAGGAGTTTCAAAGTTATTCAACGACAAAAATTCTGAAGTTTCAGTAAAAGTAAATGCTTACCTAGACCAATGGAGACCAATTTATCCTGGAGAATTGCGTAATGGAAATTATCCTAGTTATAATCCATTATTTAGCCCAAATTTTGTTGCTTGGGACAGTACAGCTCGAAATTCTTATTCAGCTTCAATAAGTTTCTCTCAAATACTTACTAAGAAAACACAATTTTCTATTTTCTTCGATTTAGTGCAACAAGATGGTAAACTTTCAACACCTTATCACAGAATTTATTTTGCAGATAAACCTGATTATTATGTAGGAAATCTAAGTTTTGTTCCAAATTATGAAAACAGTTCTAATGCAGGAGTTTACAGATTAGCTGATGCCATAGAAAAATTACCAAGTTCTCGTTTCAAATTGCCTATTGGTTTACGTTGGAATTACTATATCAATGAAACATTTGTTGTTCGAACCTATTACAGATATTACACGGATAATTGGGATATTACAGCACATACAGCTTCTATAGAAGTGCCAATTAAGTTGACAGATAAATTCACTGTATCTCCAATGTATCGTTATTATACACAAACACAATCTAAATATTTTGCTCCGTTTGAAAAACATTTATCAACAGAAGAATTCTATACTTCAGATTATGATTTATCATCATTTAATGCAAATCAATACGGACTTGGAGTATCTTACACGGATATTTTCACGAGCTCAAAAATTTGGAAATTTGGTTTAAAAAATATTGATTTTAGATTCAATCACTACGATAGAAGTGATGGTTTAAGTTCAAATATAGCTAGTTTAGGATTTAAATTTGTAATGCAATAGCAATGAAAATTTTAATAGTTGAAGACGAAAAAGGAATTTCAGATTTTCTAAAACAAGGTTTAGAAGAAGAAAGTTATGAAATAATCGTGGCATCAGATGGCTTGTCAGGTTTGGATTTAGCTAATACAAATAAGCCAGATTTAATTTTGTTAGATTGGATGTTGCCTAAAATGTCTGGAATTGATGTTTGCAAAGAATTTAGAAAAACAGATTCAAAAACGCCAATTATTTTTCTTACAGCCAAAGATACTATTCAAGAAACTATTGAAGGATTAAAATCAGGAGCTAATGATTATATTAAAAAGCCTTTTAGCTTTGAAGAATTATTAGAAAGAATAAAAGTTCATTTTAGAACTATTGATGAAGTAAAACAATTAGTACTTTCAAATATCAAAGTTGATTTAAGTAAATATCAAGTTTTTGTTGATGATAAAGAAGTTTCTCTAACACAAAGAGAATTTGAATTATTAGTTTATCTAATAAAAAATAAAGGAAACGTTTGTACAAGAGTTCAAATTATTGAAGATGTTTGGGACATTCATTTCCAATATGATACTGGAGTAATAGATGTTTTTATGAATGCTATTCGAAAAAAACTTAACTTAAGTAAAGAAAATGATTGCATTAAAACAATAAGAGGAGTAGGCTATATAGCTAATGATATTAATTAAATATGTTCACATTTTCATTCAGAAATAGAATTGCTTTCAATTATATTATTAGTACTGCTTTACTAATAGCCTTTGTATTTATTGTAATCTATCAAGTCATTTATTATAGTGTTGATAATCATATAAATGATGATATAAATGATGAAGTCAAAAAGCATCTAGGTGAAATAGAAATCGATAGAAATAATACTTACCTAATACAAGTTGATCAATGGAGGGCAAGAGAACATAACACTGTTGATGTTAATCCAGTATTTGTTCAGTTTCATGACATTAACAACCAACTTATTGATAAGTCACCTAATCTTAAAGGAATTTTATTAAAACTAAATGATAAAGACAAAGACAATGTTCTTGTTGATACCTATTTAAATAATAAACCAATAAGACAAATTCAAGTTCCACTCGTAGATAATAATAAAATAATTGGACATGTAATTGTAGCAATGTCACTTGATGATGCCACAATGATATTATCCAATTTAAAGAAAATACTTTTAATTGCATTTCCTCTAATATTAGTTGTTTTATTCTTGATTGCAAGACTTATTGCAGGAAGAAGTATTAAACCAGTTACTTCAATAATTGAAACATCTAGCACCATAACTAGAGATAATTTAAAATCTAGAATTCAACTTCCAAATAATAAAGATGAATTATACACACTTTCTGAAACGATAAATAATCTTTTAGATAGAATTGAAAATGCAATTGAACGTGAGAAACAATTTACCTCAGATGCCTCACATGAACTTCGAACACCTTTAGCAGTTATAAAAGGAACAATGGAAGTATTAATAAGAAAGCCTAGAGAAAAGCAAGAATATGAGGAGAAAATCAATTTTTGCATAACAGAAGTTGATAGATTAAATAATCTAGTTGACCAGTTACTTTTATTAGCACGTTTTGAAAATCAAAAGCAAAATATTAGAAACGAACAAGTATATCTTAACTCTCTAATACTTGATACAATAGCTAGATTTTCTGAAAAAATTAAAGAAAAAAAGATAACAATTGTTGCCAATTTTCAAGAGGATTATTATATAAAATCAGATACTTATTTAGTTTCAATAATTTTAAGTAATATAATATCTAATGCAATAAAGTACAGTAATAAAAGCGGTAAAATTGATATTGAATTGAAAAAAGATAAGGAGAACGTTTATTGCAGTATTTCAGATAATGGTATTGGAATTGTAGCGGAAGATTTAGAAAAAATATTCAACTCTTTCTACCGTTCAGATATTTCTAATCATCCTGAAATTAAAGGAACTGGACTAGGTCTATCAATTGTTAAAAGACTCTGCAATTTGCTTTCTATAGAATTAAATATTAAAAGTATAAAAGAGGAAGGTACTTCTGTAAATTTAAGGATTTCCTAATTAGATATTAAGTTTATACTAAGTTTTCATTTTCATGTATTGACTATCTTTGTTGAAAGAAAAAGAAAATAAAAATGCTTGAAAAAATCATTGCTTTTAGCTTAAAAAACAAACTAATAGTTTTACTGTTTACACTAGGAATTTTCGGATTTGGAGTATATTCTGTATTCCAAATTTCAATTGGTGCTGTGCCAGATGTAACTAATAATCAGGTTCAAGTAATTACTACTTCAAGAAATCTTTCTACTCAAGATATTGAACAATTTATCACTTATCCTGTAGAAATTGAAATGGCAAACTTGCCTGGAGTAAAAGAAATTCGCTCTATTTCAAAATTTGGACTTTCTGTAGTAACCATTGTTTTTGAAGACGATATGGGTTCTTATCTTCCAAGACAATTAATAGCTGAAAAAATAAAAACAGCTTCCGAAAAAATACCTCAAGGTTTTGGAACTCCAGAAATGGGTCCAATAACAACTGGTTTGGGTGAAATTTATCAATACGTTTTAGATGTTAAACCCGAATATAAAAACCAATATTCTGTAACCGATTTAAGAACCATTCAAGATTGGGTTGTAAAACGACAATTATCTGGAATAAAAGGTGTTGTAGAAATAAATACTTGGGGTGGTTATTTAAAACAATATGAAGTTGCCATAAATTCATCCAAATTGAAAGCAATGAATATTTCAACTATTGATGTTTTCAATGCTTTAGAAAATAACAATAGTATTGCTGGTGGAGCTTACATTGAAAAGGTAAATCAAAGCTATTTTATTCGTGGCGAAGGAAAAGTAAAATCTTTAGAAGATATTGAGAATATTGTTATTAAAAATGATAACGGAATTCCAATTTATGTAAAAGATGTTGCGCAAATTGGTTTTGGAAGTGCCAATCGTTTTGGAGCGATTACCGGAAATGGAGAAGGAGAGAAGGTTCTTGGTCAAGTAATGATGCTAAAAGGAGGAAACTCTAAGCAAGTAATTGGTGATGTTAAAGCAAGAGTTGCCGAAATCGAAAAAACATTACCAAAAGGCGTTTATATCAACCCATTTTTAGAAAGAAGTGAACTAGTCGGAAAAACTACGTTTACTGTAGCAGAAAACCTTATTTTAGGTTGTCTAATAGTAATTTTTGTAGTCGTTCTTTTGTTAGGAAATTGGCGTTCAGGATTGGTAGTTGCTTCAGTAATTCCATTATGTTTATTATTTGCAATTTCGTTTATGAACATCTTCGGAATCGATGCAAACTTAATGAGTTTAGGAGCAATAGATTTCGGAATTATAATTGATGGAGCCGTAATTATCGTCGAGTTTATAGCTTTTCAAATTGCTCACAAATCAAGACATTTAGTTAATTTATCTAAAGAAGAACGTCAAATTCAAATTGACGAAATCACTTATAAAAGCGCTTCCAAAATGATGAATTCAGCTGTTTTTGGTCAGTTAATTATTCTAATAGTTTTCATTCCAATTCTTTCACTATCTGGCGTTGAAGGGAAAATGTTCAAGCCAATGGCAATGACATTTAGTTTTGCATTAGTAGGAGCAATGCTACTTTGTTTCACTTATGTTCCAGTAGTTTCTTCATTGTTCTTAAAACCTAAAGAAGAAAATCCAAATTCTTTTTCTTCTCGATTAATCACCAAAATGAATTCGTGGTATTTGCCTGTAATCACTTGGGCTCTAAGTAATACTAAGAAAGTAATTTATGGAGCCATATCATTATTAGTCTTTGCAATCGTACTATTTACAACAATGGGTGGCGAGTTTATTCCAACATTAGATGAAGGTGATTTTGTGATTCAACCGGTTTTAAAAACAGGAACTTCATTAACTAAAACAATAGAAACCACAACTAAAATTGAAAAGATTATTCTAAAAAATTTCCCAGAAGTTACGCAAGTTGTAAGTAGAATTGGAGCAGCCGAAGTACCAACCGATCCTATGAGCATGGAAGAATCAGATGTTATTGTGAAATTGAAACCAAAAGGTGATTGGGTTTCTGCAGATTCTAAAGATGAATTGGCCGATAAAATTAAAACTGAGATAGAAAAGCAAATTCCAAACATGGAAATCGAATTCACGCAACCTATAGAAATGCGATTTAACGAATTAATCTCAGGAACTAGAAGTGATGTTGCTATTAAAATATTTGGAGAAGATTTGAATGTGTTAGCAAAAAGAGCACAACAAATTAAATATGCTATTGCAGATGTAGAAGGTGCATCCGATATAATAATTGAAAAAACTGAAGGTTTGCCTCAAATGAGCGTAGTTTACAATCGTTCCAAAATAGCACGTTACGGATTGAATATTGCCGATTTAAATGAAATGATAGCACTTGGTTTTGCAGGAAAAACTGTTGGAACTGTCTTTGAAGGTGAAAAACGTTTTGATATGGTAATTCGTTTAGATAAAACCAATCGTCAAGATATTGATAATTTGAGAAATCTGTATGTTCCAACTCCAAATGGTGAACAAATTCCATTACAAGAATTGGCACAAATTGAATATACAGAAGGTCCTGCAAAAATTTCAAGAGATAATACTCGTAGAAGAATTGTTGTGGGAATCAACGTTAGAAACCGCGATTTACAAAGTGTTGTAAATGATGTTCAAAAAATTGTAAATGAAAAAATAAAATTACCAGAAGGCTATTATGTAACTTATGGAGGACAATTTGAAAATCTTCAAAGTGCCAAAGCACGTTTGTTAATTGCAGTTCCAATCGCATTATTTTTAATATTCATTCTTTTGTATTTTGCATTTGGTTCGATAAAAGAAGCATTGATGGTGTATTCGGCAATTCCACTTTCAGCGGTTGGAGGAATATTGTTTCTTTGGATTCGTGATTTGCCATTCAGTATTTCGGCAGGAGTTGGATTTATTGCGCTTTTCGGAATCGCAGTCCTTAACGGAATTGTACTTATTGAACATTTTAAAGAATTAAAACATCAAGGAATGAAAGATATAAACGAACTAATTTTGAAAGGCACAACCGATAGATTACGTCCAGTTTTACTAACAGCAGCTGCTGCAGCTTTAGGATTTTTACCAATGGCAATTTCGTCATCAGCAGGAGCAGAGGTACAACGTCCGTTAGCTACTGTTGTTATTGGTGGACTGTTTACAGCAACCATTTTAACCATGATTGTACTTCCGATTTTATACAAACTTTTAGACAAAAAAGAAGGTAAAAAAGCTAAGTTTAAAATCCATGCCAATTCTACAATCATTTTGTTACTATTGAGTTCGTCATTGGCGTTTTCACAAAATAATAATCCTGAATTAGATAGTTTAATTTCTAAAGCACATCAAAATAACAAAGCCATAAAAGCTGGTCAATTATCAGTTGATAAAGCTAAAGCGAATATAAAATCGGCTTACTCGTTTGATAAAACCAATGTTTATTATAGCTATGATCAAAACAATTTGGCTCTAAATAATCTGCCTTTAAAAGTATTCGGAGTGCAACAACGATTTTTATTTCCATCGGTTTATGGTGCTCAAAAGAAATTATATTCTGCTGAATATGAAAGAGAAAAAGCAAATTTTGAAATCACCAAAAATAGATTATCAAATGAGGTTGCTAAAGTTTATAATCATATTGTCTATTATCAAAATCAAGAGAAATTATATAAGTATTTAGATAGTTTATATCAGAACTTCTCTAAAGCAAGTGATAGACGTTTTGAATTGGGCGAAACCAATTACCTTGAAAAAATTACAGCTCAAAGTAAGTTTAGACAAATCAGAACTAAATTATCGCAAATTGAAAAAGACAAATTGGCTAATTATGAAATGCTAAAAGGTTTGTTACAATCTGATGAAAAAACTATTATTAAAAATGACAAATTAATTCCAAACAATACAATAATTGAAAGTTCAAGTAAAGAATTATATAATGCTTATTTTGAAAATATTACAAAAACATTTCAATCTAATACTAAACTTCAAAAACAACACTATTTGCCGGATATAAATCTAGAGTATTTTCAAGGAAAAAACAATGGTTTATCGCAGTCTTTATATGGGTTTCAAGTGGGTTTATCAGTTCCTATTTTATTTGGAGGCACAAAAGCTAAAATCAATGTTGCCAATTTAGAATTACAAAGTTGGGAACAACAAAAACAAAACGAACAAACTAAAATGGAGCAATTCATTTCACAAAAGAAAAATGAATTAATCAAACATGAAGAAGGTATAAAATACTATAAAGAATACGGAGAAAAATTGGCTAAAGAAATTATAAAAGTTGCAGATATGAGCTATAAACATGGAGAAATAGATTTTTTTCAATACATTATCTCTTTAGAAAACGCCACATCAATTCAAGTGGATTATCTTGAAAATGTTTTACAATACAACAAAACCCAATTTGATTTACACTATCTTAATTACTAATTTACGATGAAAAAAATACTATATATACTTGCAGCGACTACTTTACTAATTTCATGTAAAGATGCTAAAACAGAAGCTCCAGCTGAGAAAAATGATGGTTTAACTGTGATTTCTACCAATCAATTTAAAACTATGGCAATGGAAGTTGGAACTCCAGTAGAACAGGATTTTGATGTTACAGTAAAAGCTTCAGGTAGGATAGATGTTCCACCTCAAAACAGAGCTAAAATTACTTCATTTATTGGAGGATATGTAAAATCTACGAGCCTTTTGGTTGGAAATAAAGTAGTTAAAGGTCAACCGCTTTTAACAATGGAAAACACAGAATTTCTTGATATTCAGAAAGATTATCTTGAAGTAGCTGAACAAATCACCTATTTAAAATCGGAATTTGAAAGACAAAAAACATTGTACGATGAGAAAATTACTTCTCAAAAGAACTACTTAAAAGCAGAAAGCGATTACAGAAGAGCCAAAGGAATGTATCAAAGTTTGAGAGCTAAATTACTTTTGCTAAACATCAATCCAAGCAATGTTGAAAAAGGAAAATTGACTTCTGTTGTTACTATTTTCTCTCCAATTTCAGGTGATATTGTAATCATGAATGCTAATGTCGGAATGTACATTGCAGCTTCTGATGTAATTTTAGAAATTGTTGATACAAGTCATTTACATTTAGAATTAGCAGTTTTTGAAAAGGATATTTTGAAAATCAAAGTTGGTCAAAAAATTAAATTCACAGTTCCAGAAGCTTCAAAGGAACTATTTGATGCTGATGTACATTTGGTAGGAAAATCTATTGAAGGTAACGACAGAACTATCAATGTTCATGGGCATCTTGATGACGCTATCAAACAAAGATTATTGACAGGAATGTTTGTTGAATCTCAAATCATAACCGATTCTAAAAAAGGATTAGCCATACCGAAAGACGCTTTAATCTTTGAAAACCAGAAATATTTCGTACTTTTATTAAAGAATGAAGACGCAAAAGGATATTCATTTGAAAAGGTTCAGGTTCAAAAAGGAACTTCCTCTGAAAATTTTGTTGAAATTCTACCAAATGAGCAAGTTAATGCCAATTCAAAACTATTAACCAAAGGAGTTTTTGATATTATTAACTAAAAAAAGGATAAAAAAAACAATCACTCAATTACTAAAAATATATAAAGATGATTAAATCTAAAAAAGAAAAGGAAACAATAACAATAGATAATTATCTAGACAGTCATTACATTCATAGAAGTAATTGGTTAAGAGCTGCAGTTTTAGGAGCAAATGATGGAATAATATCTATTTCAAGTCTTGCTATTGGAGTTGCTGCGGCAAGTTCAACAAGAGAGCCAATTGTTTTAGCTACAGTAGCTGGACTTGTTGCTGGTGCATTGTCAATGGCAGCTGGAGAATATGTATCTGTAAGTTCACAAACGGATACAGAAAAAGCAGATATTGAAAGAGAAATAAAAGAATTAGAAGAAATGCCTGAAGAAGAGTTGAAAATATTAGCTCAAATATATGAAAAAAGAGGATTAAAAAAAGAAACCGCTATGCAAGTAGCCATTGAATTCACGGAGAAAGATGCATTAGGCGCTCATATCAGAGATGAATTAGGAATAAATGAGATAAGTCAAGCAAATCCTATTCAAGCTGCTATTTCATCAGGTGCTGCATTTACTGTTGGTGGTGTATTGCCATTGCTTGTTATTCTTTTTGCACCAGTAAAAAATATGGAATATTGGCTCTATGCTTTCACAATAATTTTTCTAATGGTATTGGGAAGTATTGCTGCTAAAACTGGAGGTTCAAGTGTTAAAAAAGCTATTTTACGTATAACCATTTGGGGAACAATTGCAATGGTATTATCAGCATTAGTAGGCTATATCTTTGGAGTTAGGGTATAAAACTTAATCATAAGATATATGAGAATTATGTAATTTATTTAAAGTATTTTACAAAAATTAAATTTAAAAAAATGACTAATTTAGGCTAACCAATAGAACTAAATAAAAAACTTAAAAAATTAAATTATGAACGACGCACATTTGCACATGGTAGTAAACCACTTTCCAATTATTGGAATAATTCTTGGTTTCGGAGTTTTAATTGCAGGAATTGTTTTTAAAAATGATTCTGTAAAAAATACAGCTTATAGCTTGTTTATCGTAGGAGCTATTTTTGCTGCTATAAGTATGGCAACAGGAGAAGGAGCAGAGGAAATGGTAGAAGACATGCCTTCTGTTGGAAAACAAATCATTCACGAGCATGAAGAAATGGCCGAAAAACTAGCCATAGTATTATATCTTTTAGGAGTAGTTTCAATTGCTGGATTGTATACCAATATTAAAAAACGCTCACAAGCTAAATTAGTATCATTTTTAGCATTAACCATCGCTGCTGTTGGAATCTTTTTAGGAAAACAAACAGGTACAACTGGTGGAGAAGTTCGTCATACTGAAATAAGAGCAGATTCAGGGACGGCTACAGAAGCAAATCAAAGTGAAGGTGAAGCTGCAGAAGATGAAGATTAAATAACTATTTATATTTTAAAAACCGCTTTATTAGTCGTGATAAAGCGGTTTTTTTATTTAGCTTTGAATTAAATTTTATAAAATGAAAAAAATCCTTTTCATCGACCGTGACGGAACTATTGTTAAAGAAGCAAAAGCACCAGATTATGTTTTAGATTCTTTTGAAGAATTAGAATTTTATCCCGAAGTGTTTCGCTATTTAGGAAAAATTGTTCGAAAATTAGATTACGAAATTGTAATGGTTACCAATCAAGATGGGTTAGGAACTAAAGCTCTTCCAACTGAAACTTTCTGGAACATTCACAACAAAATCATGAAAGCATTCGAAAATGAAGGAATTGTTTTCAGCAAAGTTTTCATTGATGATTCTTATCCAGAAGATAAAAAACCAACTCGTAAGCCAGGAATAGGCATGGTTACAGAATATATAGATAATCCTAAATACAATTTAAAAAAATCTTTCATGATAGGTGATAGATTAACCGATATAGAATTTGCCAAAAATCTTGGAGCAAAAGGAATTTTTATCAACAATAATGAAGCATTAGGAGCAACTGAAATCAATTCTAAAAGAGAAGAATTAGATGCATCTATTGCTTTACAAACTACAAGTTGGAAAAAAATCTATAAGTTTTTAAATAAAACAAACCGATATTAACTAGCAACTTCAAGTAAAAGCACTTGACTTTTCAATCGTTCTATCAACATATTCATCATTCTCTTATTTAAATTGGAGGAATTTTTAATATAAGTATTGTATTCCTCTGTAGTAAATAAACCAATTACCATTCCTTTTAGAGAGTTTCTAAACTTGATGTCGCGTTGAATTGTATTTTCTATATAAGCCATCTTTTTATCAGGCGAAAGCGTGAAGAAAACACCTTTTTGCTTGACAGCATAATTCATAAAAACTTCAATAAATAAATCATTTTGAAATTTTAGTATTGGTCTCAAGGTCTTGTTTTGAAAAATTTCTTCTGTTGAAGATTGCTCAGTAATGTTTCCTATTGAAGAGCCACGTAATTCTAAAATTGAAATATCTCTTGCTTCCATATTTTTTTATTTAAAGTTATAAAAAAACCTCTGTCGTAAAACAGAGGTTGATTTATATTTATTAAGAACTAATTGTTAATTAGTCTTTGATTTTGAAAGTTACTCTTCTAACAAGTTTTCTAGCTCCTTCAGAATCTACAGCTACTGATGTATCTTCACCTGAACTAACTACGTTAAGTCTTGAAGGATCAATTCCTGCTTTAACTAAAATTGCTTTAACAGCTTCTGCACGTCCTTTAGATAATGCATCATTACGCTCATTAGATCCAATTTCGTCTGCATGACCAATAATGTCTACAGATGCAGTAGGGTTGTTTTTCAAATAAGTTCTGATAAAGTCAATTCCTTCTGTTGAAACATTAGTAGGTTTAACCTTAGCTGTATCAAAATATGTTGTTACATAACCTTCGTTTACTAAACGTTTAATCATATCAGAATTAGATTTTTCTGAACTTTCTTTAGATGTTTTGTCAATATATCTTTCTAACTCATCTGGAACACCATTTCTGTTGATGTCAACCATTTTACCTCTTGTATCAACAGCAACACCAGCAACCGAATTGTTTTCTTGATCTAAATAATCTGCTACACCATCTTTATCTGAATCGTTCATCAAAGTTTCTACGTCACCAATTCTTTTATTAAGTGCTTCAATTTCTTCAATGTTTTTATCTTTTAAGATAGCATAATCACCGTGGAAATCATTTCTTCCTATTGAATAAGTCAATCCGAATGATGTAGAGATAAGTTGTCCATTTAAGTTATCCGAAACTTCTGTATAAGTTCCATCCCAATTAAAATGTTGTCTGTAATTATTTTGCACAGTTACATCTAAAAATACAGAAAGACGTTTTGAAAATCTAAACTCTGGAGTAATTCCCATTATTAATCCTCCGTTTAATTCGCTTTGGTTGTAATTGTGGTCATGCTCAATTATGTTTTCAGTTTTAGAAGTCATTCGGTCTAATTTAACACCTCCATGAACTAAAAATAATAATCTACCAAGAGGTTCTTGCATGTTAAACAAACGATTCAAATTGGCAACTCCTTGTAAAGAGATACCAAATTGTTGCATTTTAAATGGTAAACTACCATTATCTTTAATATTCTTTAATTCTTCATAATGAAAAGCACCTTTAAAACCAAAAGAAGGGCTTATCATTCTTCTCACACCTACAGAGAAACTGTTGGCTTGTGGTTTTCCGAAAAATGTTTTTGGATCACTTGAAAAATATCCTTTTGAATAAGGTCTAACACCTTTTGCTTGACCAACAGATGCTTCAATTGTCCATTTGTTATATTCTGAAGACGCAGTAGTATCTTTCTTAACTTTATTTTCTTGAGCTAGAACTGACAGCGATGAAGTCAACAATAATGACAATAATGTAATTTTTTTCATATTATAAAATAGGTTATATAAACTATTAATTTGCAAATATAATGGTTTACACGTAATTAACAACTTTTTTAAAAACAAAAAGAGATTTGTAGAAATAATTTTACTGACTAAGAAGAATTTTAATTATGACTAATTTATCAAAATTCAAGAATGAAATCTTTAGATTTGCAAAATAAATAATAAAACCAATGCGATTTCACACTAGAAAATGGGTTAAACCCGAAGATTTGAATCCAAATAGTACTTTGTTTGGTGGACGTTTATTGGCTTGGATTGACGAAGAAATCGCTTTATATGCCATAATTCAATTAGAAAGTCCTCGAATTGTAACTAAACATATGTCGGAAATTAACTTTAGAAGTTCCGCAAAACAAGGCGATATTGTTGAAATTGGAATTGATGTAATAAAATTCGGAACAACTTCCTTAACTTTGATGTGTGAAGTTCGAAACATGATGACCAAAGAAACCATCATTACAATTGACACAATCACAATGGTTAGTGTTGGTTTAGATGGAAAACCGCAAGCTCATGGTAAGACTAAAATCGAATATGTAGAAGACCGATTAAAAAAATAATTATTCTTCTAAAGTGATTTTATCGGTTGGCATTTCATAAATTTCTAAATCGAAATAGGCTATTGATGCAATAATATGGTCAAAAATATCCGCCATAATATATTCGTATTGCTCAAATCGTTGGTCTTTAGAAAAAACATAAATTTCTAATGGCATTCCGTGTGGAGTAGGCTGCAATTGACGGCATAGCAGAATCATATTTTTATTAATTCCAGGATAATTTTCTAAATAATTAGTAATATATTTTCGGAACAAACCAAAATTGGTCATGTTTCTACCATTAATAGATAGCGATTTATCTACATTATAGGTTTTGTTATATTTATTAATTTCTTCCTGACGTACATCAATATAATGTGAAACTAATTGAATTCGCTTCATTTTTTGTAAATCTTCTTCAGTCAAAAACCGGATACTTTTTGCTTTAACTAAAATATGTCTTTTAATTCGTCTTCCATCAGAATCTAACATTCCACGCCAATTTCTAAAAGAATCAGAAATTAAGCTATAAGTTGGAATTGTAGTTGTTGTATTATCAAAATTTCTAACTTTTACTGTTGCTAAATTGATTTCGATTACATCACCATCGGCACCATATTTATCAAATGTAATCCAATCACCAATTCGAACCATATCGTTTAAAGAAACTTGAACACTTGCTACAAATCCGAGAATTGTATCTCTAAAAATCAAAATTACGATGGCAGAAATTGCTCCTAAAGTTCCAAATAATGTATTCGTTGTAATATCAAATATCTTTGAAATAATAACACCAACTCCAACAATCCAAAGCACAATCATAATTACTTGAATGTAACTATCAATGGGCTTATCACTGTATTTTGGTTGCTCTTTTAAATAGTCACGGATAGCTTTTAATACACTTCGAACAATCCATAAAGAAAGTAAAATGATGTATATACCAACCAATTTTCCGAAAACGGTTTCCCAATAAACATAAGCATCAAGAATTACTGGAACTGATTTGTAAATAAATAAAAACGGAATCAGATGAGCAATATATTTTGCCGTTTGATTGGAAACCAATAAATCATCAAAATGAGTTTTAGTTTTTTTAGCTACAACTGCCATAATTGTTACCAAAACAAGTCGGAAAACAACATAAATTAGATAGGCTAAAACACCTAAAATAATGATGTTTAAAACCAAACTTATATAGGATGCAAGCGTATCACCAAAACTCATTTTACGAAGTAATGGATACAACCAACCAAATATTTTCTCAATTATTTTATGCATTTTTTACATACTTTTTTTCAATATAGAAAGTTCCAAAAGGTAATAATGAAGCCAATTGTACAACAAATAAATCTTTGATAGACCACTTTTGGCTTTTCATAATTAAGAATGCTAAAACTACATAACCTATAAATAAAACACCATGTGCCATTCCAATTGGATATAATAGTTTTTTGTATAAATCGATATTGTTTGGCTTGATTAGCAACATATTAGCAAATAAAACCAAATAAGAAATTCCTTCTGCAATAGCCGTAAATTTGAAAATCTTTGTCATTGAACTTTTTTTGGGATGTAAAATTAAGCATATCATTATTTAAAAACCTACAATCTGACTTACTTTTGCAATAATTTAGCATTTATATGAGCAAACGCGATTTAAAAAAGTATTTATCCGAATTGAATAAAGAGCAATTGGAAGAACAATTGATAGAACTTTACGACAAATTTAAAGACGTAAAAGTGTATTATGATTTTGTTTTTAATCCAAACGAACGAAATTTGGTTAAAGATGCTAAACTCAAAATCTCAAACGAATATTATCCAATTCGAGGTAAAAAGCCTAAAATGCGTCGCTCTACAGCACAGAAATACATCAAACATTTTATTACACTTGGAGTAGATTCTTTTATAATTGTTGATGTCATGCTGTATAACATTGAAATTGCGCAAACCTTATCATCTGAAAAGCAAATTAATCAAGAAGCATTTTATAAAAGTATGCTCAATTCCTTTGAACAAGCCATTAGTTTCATGATTGAAAAAGGAATTTTAGACGAATTTAGAAGTAGAGTAGTGGCTATCAAAGAAGAAAGTATCAAACAAAATTGGATGAATAAATATGAGTTTAACGCCATTGTTGAACGATTTGATTATTAAAATTATTTGCCACAGATTCACTGATTATCTATGTAATATCTACCATAAAGCGAAGCAACTTTTATTTTTTATAATTATAAAACCTATGTTTCTATGTGTTTAATAAAAATGAAATATTAAATTTTCTATATATTTCTAAAAACATAGCGTTCAAACTCTTTTTTAGGTGTATTTTTGCAAAATTGTAAAAATCGCTATGTCAAAAAAAGATATTCTTGCCGAAATTGAAGATAAAAAGGAACTTTACGGTTACCAGAAAGGCGATATCGACAAAATTTTTGAGCGATTAGATAATGCGCCACACAATTATCATTTATTATATCAATTGCCTACAGGTGGCGGAAAAACAGTAATATTTTCTGAAATCACAAGACGTTATTTAGAACAACATAATAAGAAAGTTGTTGTTTTAACGCATCGAATAGAACTTTGTAAGCAAACTTCTAAAATGCTTAAAGCGTTTGATGTTAAAAATAAAGTCATCAATAGTGCCATAAAAGAGCTTCCAGATCAAGAAGAATATTCTTGTTTTGTAGCTATGATTGAGACATTAAAAAACCGTCTTAATGATGAAAAATTAGAAATACAAGATGTTGGTTTAGTGATAATTGACGAAGCTCACTTCAACTCATTTAGAAAGTTATTTAGTGCTTTTGAAAATGCTTTTATTCTTGGAGTAACTGCAACGCCTTTGAGTTCAAATATCAAACTTCCGATGTATGAAAATTACAGCGAATTGATTGTTGGAGATACGATTCAAAACCTTATAGATAAAGGATTCTTGGCAAAAGCAACAACTTATAGTTATGATGTTGGATTAACTTCGTTAAAAGTTGGAATAAATGGCGATTATACCGTAAAATCTTCAGACGATTTGTATAGTAATATGGTGATGCAAGAGAAATTATTGCATGCCTATACAGAAAAAGCCCTTGGGAAGAAAACCTTGATTTTCAACAACGGAATCAATACTTCATTGCATGTTTATGAGAGCTTCAGACACGCTGGCTATAACATCAGACATTTAGATAATACAACATCTACAGAGGATAGAAAAGATATTTTGCAATGGTTTAAGAAAACTCCAGATGCTATTTTAACTTCAGTTGGAATTTTAACCACAGGATTTGATGAGCCAACAGTGGAAACCATCATTTTAAATCGTGCTACGAAGTCTTTAACGCTTTATTTTCAAATGATTGGACGTGGTTCTAGAAAATTACCTCATAAAGATCATTTCACAGTTATTGACTTAGGAAACAACGCATTACGTTTTGGTTTGTGGAATAATCCTGTAGATTGGCAGCATATTTTTAAATCACCGGAATATTATCTAGAAAGTCTTCGTGATGATGCTGATATTGAAAGTAATTTCAAATATGTAATGCCTGACGAACTTCGTAAGAAATTTTCAAAATCTATTGATATTTCAATGGATATTCATGAGGAATTCAAATTTACAGTTAAAAATAATTTGAAAGCCAAAACCATTATCGAAAAATCTTTAGAACAACATGCAACAATGTGTGTTGAAAATACTGAAGAATTGATTGATGCCAGAAAATTATCAAAAGAATTAAACGACGATATTGAATATAGAATTAGACAATATTGTATCTGTTTAGGAAACGTTACTAAAAACTATAGAAGTTGGTTGATTGAAGATTATACTTTAAAACTAACAATTGCTATTGGTAGAATATATCGTGTAAAAATCATGTCAGAGCTTTAAAACAGGCTCTTTCTGTTGTTTTACAATATTCATCTATTTGCACTATAATTTATATTATGTAAAATAGAATATTTCGAAACTGCTACATCTTATTCTAACAAATCAATTTAAATTATAGTTTTAAAACTACAAAAAATTAAAAAGAATAAATCTTTATCTTTATTACATTTGTATTTTAATTCGTTTTTCATATTTTTATAAAAATAACTTTTTATGAGTAATGCCATATCACAACGAGTCGCAAATTTTTTAAAAGAATACGAGCCTTTTAATTATTTATCTTTCGAGGATTTAATTAAGATTGCAAATACTATTCGTGTTATTAATTTGGAAAAACATAAATCCTTGTTTCAAATTAATGATAAATTGCACGATTCCTTTTATCTAGTGGCATCTGGCGTTATTCATCTAACTGTAATT
>JAAFHW010000053.1 GCA_013298525.1 Flavobacteriia bacterium | reverse complement strand
CCTCTTAAGGTGGTTATTGCGTCGGGGCTCACCTCTTCCCATTCCGAACAGAGAAGTTAAGCCCGATTGCGCAGATGGTACTGCATAACTGTGGGAGAGTATGTCGCCGCCTTCTTTTTTAAAAACCTCTATCATTTATTTGATAGAGGTTTTTTGTTTTATAAAATGTTTGGAAAACGAGGGTAATTTCTTATAAAATGGATGTATTAGTACTTAAGTTTACTATTGATCGCGAAAAATTAGCATATTACTACAATGAAATGGCTTTATCTTTTTGAAAACTTTATTGAAATTGCTTAGTTTGTAATACCATTTAGTGCAATTGGTACTTTTTTATAAGGTTACGTGTGTGATAGTAGCAGCATCCTTTCCGTTTTTCCTTAAAAAAGAAAAGATATAGCAGATAGCACGACCCTTGGGGCACGCCATAAAAATTATACTAAGTATTGGTTTCTAGGTCTTTAATGTATTCTTCGTATTCGAAAAAGAAGGTTTCTAATTGTGTCATAGTTTCATTAAAAAAATCGAATATTTCGTTCCAAGTATTTTTATTGTTTAAACTGACATTTAGTTTTTCAATCCATATTCTACTTATTATTTTTCCATTTTCTAAATAATGGTTTCGTTCAAGAATTGCATTTGGTAAATATTCTTCTTGTAAAATAGTTTTTAGAGACTCAATTTTTTCAAAATATATTTTTCTTTTTTCTTCTTCTTTTGGCTCGATATCTAATAAAACTTGTGCTTTTTTATTATCAACATAGAATTTGAAAGTTACGTCTTTTATTTTAGTATCGTATAAAAGCCATTTTCTAGGATATGCCGCTGCAAATTGTACCCAAAATTCTTTTTTAATCTTTAAACTTTCTTCTTTACTGTACATATAGAATTTATTTTTGGGTTGTTGATGTTTTTTTGGTAAATTTATAAATAATTAGAACTATTAACTATGAATTTTGATTTGTTTTTTAAGGCTATTCCAAATGTTTTGAATGTAGAATTACCTGCAACTTCTTCACATATTAAAATGGCACCCTTGGAGCGAGTTAAAATGATTGAAGAAAATAATTACGACTATAGTTTAGTTAGAAAGGCAGCGGTAATGATGTTGTTTTATCCTAAAAATGATACTACATATTTAGTATTGATTGTCAGAAATTCCTATCCAGGTATTCATTCTTCCCAAATTGCATTTCCTGGCGGTAAAGTTGAAGAGATTGATTTTGACCTGAGACAAACTGCTTTGCGAGAAACTTTTGAGGAAATAGGCATTCATCCAAATGACGTTCATATTATTAGAGATTTTTCATCTATTTACATTCCACCAAGTAATTTTTTGGTCTATCCTTTTTTAGGTATTTCTACAAAAGAGTTGGTGTTTAATATTCAAGTGGAAGAAGTTGCAGGAATTATTGAATTACCTTTATCTGTGCTTTTAGATGATTCTATCATTGGTACTAAAAGTTTGGAAACTTCGTATGCTAACTTTGTTGAAGTTCCAGTTTTTCAAATTGAGGAGCATACCGTTTGGGGAGCAACTGCAATGATGTTAAGTGAGTTAAAAGATGTATTGAAAATGGTACTATAAACTTTAATTTTTGTATGTTTGCTTTTCAATTTTCTTTAGATTATTATGGGATTATTTAAACGAAATCCTTTTGGACATATACTTTTTATTAAAAAATGGCTTATCCGAATTTTTGGCGTGATAACTCATAGACGATATCGTGGCTTTAACGAATTACAAATTGAAGGTTCAGAAATTATTAGAAATCTACCTGATAAAAATGTTCTTTTTATCTCCAATCATCAAACGTATTTTGCCGATGTAGTAGCTATGTTTCACGTTTTTAATGCAAGCCTTTCGGGCCGTGAAGATAACATAAAAAATGTTGGTTACTTGTGGCAGCCAAAAATGAATGTTTATTATGTTGCAGCAAGCGAAACTATGAGAGCAGGAATACTTCCTAGAATTATGGCTTACGTAGGAGCAATTACAGTCGAAAGAACTTGGAGAGCTGGAGGAAAAGACGTTACTGAGAAACGTGAAGTAAACCCTAACGACACCGAAAATATTAAAATTGCTTTAGCAGACGGTTGGGTAATCACCTTTCCGCAAGGAACTACAAAGTCTTTTAAACCTGTAAGAAAAGGTACAGCGCACATCATTAAACAACACAAACCAATTGTTGTACCAATAGTTATCGATGGTTTCCGCCGTTCGTTTGACAAGAAAGGATTGCGTCTTAAAAAGAAAAATATTCTTCAATCATTTACAATAAAAGAGCCACTCGAGATTGACTACGAAAATGAAACTATCGAGCAAATTGTTGAAAAAGTCGAGTATGCAATCGAGCAACATCCCTCTTTTCTTAAAGTAATTCCTGCTGAAGAAATTGAAGAACAAGAAAAACTAAATCGCCTACGTCAGTGGGATTATTAATAAAAAAGTCTCGCTATAAACGAGACTTTTTTTTATAAATCAATTTTCTTTAATTCATTATAATTTCTATATAATCGTTTTAATAATATTCCATACAATACTTTGTAAAATAACCAGAATAGGAATGTAAATACAGAAGTGATTATAATGATGATCAATAAACTTACTGCAACTACTTTAAAAGAAATTTCAGGATGCTCTATTCCTTTTTTCAGCATAGTATCAATGTAAATATGATAAAAGCCAACACTAAAAATTGTTATGAAAATTACTGCAAATGACGTTAAATTAAAAATCACATAATGCTTTACAACTTTTCTAGTATTCAAGATAGTTGTCAATAAGTGTTTGGTGTTATCAATCACACATATTTTTTTATAACTAAGATAAAACTTATAAATAAAATAGAACACTACCATATATAAAGCAACAGAAAGAACAATGTAAAAATTATAAATTCCCCATTTCTTAAACATAGCAATATTTTGCTCATCATATTTTGTAAATGATAGCACAATATTAAGTACTACACCAAAAAGTAATTCTAACAAACTAATATAAAATATCCACTTCACAATCGAAGACGACTTCTTATGCAACATTTTATAAATATCCACTTCCGATACCTGTTCAAAAGAATTTTCGTTCTTTTTCCAGTCTTTTTTTAATAAATCCAACTCTTCCATCATAACCTTACGGATTTAATATTTTTTTCAATTTCCCTTTAATTCTATTCATTTTAACTCTTGCGTTAACCTCGCTAATACCCAATGTCTCGGCAATTTCTGTGTAATCTTTATCTTCGAGGTACATAAATACCAAAGCCTTTTCAATATCATTCAACTGATGCACAGCTTGATACATCAATTTAATTTGGTCTTCTTCTTCGCTATTATATTCGTCTTGACTAATAAAAAAACTATGCTTTTCATACTCCACTGTAGAAACACTTCTTGTACTCTTTCGGTACAAAGTAATGGCAGTATTTAGAGCGACTCGATACGCCCAAGTCGAAAATTTGGCGTCACCACGAAACTTCGGAAAAGCTTTCCATAATTGTATCGTAATCTCCTGAAACAAATCCTTATGCGCATCACCATCAGACGTATACAACCTACAAATCTTGTGGATTATATTCTGATTTTCACGCAATTGCTGCACAAACGTTTGTTCCAAATTCTCGCTCATATATACGTTAGTAAACCTTTACTAGATTTTGTTACAAAATACGTAAATCAATTTCAATTTGAAAAGTCAAATTTCAAAGCCAATTGATTTTTGAAGAAGCGAATCGCTTGATTATTTCTACAAACCTTTTTCCTGCTTTCCGCGTTACAAGGTAACTGCTCCAATCAGGGCTATTGAGTAAGCGTCTTACATAAAATCAGATTTTCAATACCATTTAAACTTTTAAACTCATAAACTTTTAAGCAATTTTTACAATTAAAAAACAACTAACTTTGTATTCAAGAAAAATTGCATTTTATAATGAACATTCCACATTCAGATAAAAAACGAGTAGTCATCATCGGTGGCGGATTTGCAGGTCTATCAATAGCTAAAAAACTAAGAAACAAAAACCTACAAGTTGTTTTACTCGACAAACATAATTACCATACGTTCCAACCACTTTTATATCAAGTAGCAACTGGCGGATTGGAAGCTGGTTCTATCGCTTATCCAATTCGAAAAGTAATCCAAGAATACAAGGATTTTTATTTTAGATTAACTTCTGTAAAAGAAATCGATACTCAAAATCAAAAAGTAATTTCAGAAATTGGTGATTTAAATTACGATTATTTAGTTATTGCAACCGGTTCAAAAACCAATTATTTTGGTAACAAAGAAATCGAACGCAATTCAATGTCAATGAAAACCATTCCGCAATCGTTGAATATTCGTAGTTTGATACTAGAAAATTTTGAACAAGCGGTTCTTACAACAAATGAAGCCGATAAAAATGCTTTGATAAATTTTGTTTTAGTAGGTGCAGGACCAACAGGAGTAGAGCTTGCAGGCGCACTTGCCGAAATGAAAAGAGCTATTCTACAAAAAGATTATCCCGATTTAGATATCTCCAAAATGGAAATCAACCTGATTCAAAGTGGCGACCGAGTTTTAAACACGATGTCCGAAAAATCATCTGCAGCAGCCGAAAAATTCTTGGTTGATTTAGGAGTAATTGTTCACAAAAACGTTCGAGTAACCAATTACGACGGAAGAACAATCACAACCAACTCCGATTTAACTTTTGAAACAGCAACAGTTATCTGGACAGCAGGTGTTCAAGGTGCAGCCATTCACGGATTGGATTCAAATTCTCTTGTAGAACGTGTGGAACGCATTCGAGTAAACCAATTCAATCAAGTAGTTGGTTACGATAATATTTTTGCCATAGGAGATATTGCCTCAATGGAAAGCGAAAAGTATCCGCAAGGTCATCCAATGATGGCGCAACCAGCATTACAACAAGGTGCTTTATTGGGAGAAAATTTGGTAAAATTACTTGACAACAAACCAATGAAACCCTTCGAATACAACGATAAAGGTTCAATGGCAACTATAGGTAGAAATCTGGCTGTTGTCGATTTACCAAAATACCATTTCAACGGAGTTTTCGCTTGGTTTGTGTGGATGTTTGTACACTTATTTTCACTAATCGGATTCAAAAATAAAGCCGTAGTTTTCCTAAATTGGGTGTACAACTACGTTCGTTTTGATAGAGAAGGAAGATTAATCGTCAGACCTTTTAAAAAGAGAAGTTTTGTGACATTTACTTCTGACGAGGTTTAAAGGTTTCGGGTTGCGGGTTTAATCACAATAATTAAATTTTGAAGGAAAAGATAATTAAATATCGCTTTTTCTTGATTTTTGTAACAATACTGTTGTGTATTCTGTTTTTGGAGTCGCCTTTTAACGGTTCATATTATGGAACATCACCTATTTGGATTTATCTATTAGTTACATTTTTAAATTTAATTATTTATCTAGTTCCAAAAGATAAATTTATTACATCTGAAAAAATTATTTATTCACTGGTAATATCAATTATATCGATAGGTGGTACGTTTTTTATACTAGAAAAGTCACTAGGTTTTATCTATGGATATGATACTGAATTTTACGATGAATTACAATCACCAGCAATTTTAAATAGTATCTTTTTTTATTTTTCATCAACAGCTTTTGGAATTCTAATTTTTGAAATTTGGTTGAGAAATAAAAAATCTAGTTATTGATTTCAAAAACGCGTAACTCGAAACTCGCAACTCGAAACTAATATCTAACCCGCAACTTTACAACTCGGAACTTTTATAGTAATTAATCAACAAGTCCACATATTTACTATAACTCTCTAAACCATCTTTTTGTTGATTCATTTTTAAAAATTGATCGTAAAAAGCGTGAAAACCTTTGTCAATTATAGTGTCATAACTTTTCCAAAAAGCTTCACTTTCTTTGTAGTTTTTTATAATTCCAGGGTTGATTTTATTTTTGTAAAACTCAAATTTAGATTCACTTTTCATTCCAATGTTATTCAAACAATAACGTAGAGCATATTGATAAGCAGAATATTGAAAATACAAATCGTCGTTTTTTACACTGGCTAAAAATCCGATGAAATTGCATTCGCTTTCACTCGCAAAACCCATTTGATGCGCCATTTCGTGATTAATCGTCATCGGAAAACCAACCATCGGAATTCTATCATTCACTTGAGCTTCATTCGTAAACGGATTCAAATAACCACCAAAACCCATATATGTCAACGGCAAACTAAACAACGATTTCTTCCTACTCGGAATTTCATATTTGAAAAAAGTATATTGATTTCCCAAATTATCATACCCATTTTGAGCCATCTTAAAAATAGAATCTTGCGAATACGGAACGCTAACTTTTAAGTTTTTATCCTTCGTAATTTTAAAATGAATTTCATTGGTTTTAGCAATTAATTTCTCAGTAAAACGATACAAATCATCATCAGAATATTCTCGTTGAATACTCATTTTTTCAAACAACGGAACTCGGTAATAATTAAAAGCCCATAAAAAATGAAACAAAAAATAAGCTACCGATAAAATATTAATAATTTTCAATAGATTATTTTTCCATTGCCCTCGCCACGATTTTCTCGTTTTCCAAAGTTGAATCAGTAAATAAATAATCAATAGTCCATAAATTACATCTCCAACAGAAAAAGGAATTTTGCCCAAAAGTGTTCTTGAGAATCTAGAAATATAAATGTACAAACCATTGCTATAAATACGTTCAACCGTTTCAGGAAAAAAAGCAATCACTTTCAGAAATAGTATCTGAAATAGTAAAAATATCGGAAGAATGTATTTGCGTTTCACTTATAAATTTTGAATTGTAAATATAATCACAAATCAATTCGCAAAGAAATTAAACTTTGTAACTTTGCTACTTTGAAACTTAACAAACTAAAATATAATGAGTCAAGAAATTAGAAACCTTGAACCAAAAGCACTTTGGAACAAGTTTGCCGATTTAAACGCAGTACCACGTCCATCTAAAAAAGAAGAGCGTGTTATTGAGTTTATGAAAAACTTCGGTACCAGTTTAGGATTAGAAACTTTTGAAGATGAAATCCGAAATGTAATTATCCGTAAACCAGCCACTCTAGGAATGCAAAACCGCAAAACCATTGTTCTACAAGGACATTTGGATATGGTACACCAAAAAAATAACGACACTAATTTCGATTTCTTAACGCAAGGAATTGATATGTTCGTTGATGGTGATTGGGTGAAAGCAAAAGGAACAACACTTGGTGCCGATAACGGACTTGGAGTTGCCGCAATTATGGCAATTTTAGAAAGTAAAGACATTCCGCATCCTGCGATTGATGCACTTTTTACCATTGATGAAGAAACAGGAATGACAGGAGCTTTAAACCTAAAAGGTGGTATTTTAAAAGGAGAAATTCTTTTAAATCTTGATACAGAAGAAGACGATGAAATTGATATTGGTTGTGCTGGTGGCGTTGATGTTACCGCAACTAGAAGCTATAATGAAGAAGAAACTCCTGAAGGTTCTGTAGGTTACACAATCACTGTAAAAGGGTTGAATGGTGGACATTCAGGAATGGATATTCATAAAGGTTTAGGGAATGCTAACAAAATCATGAACCGTTTATTATTTGACGGTTTTGAGAATTTTGGACTTCAAATTGCTGAAATTTCTGGAGGAAGTTTGCGTAATGCTATTCCTAGAGAAAGTGTTGCTAAGGTTATTGTTGCGGCTATGTATGACGAAGCTTTTGTGTTTGATATGCAAGAAGTGGTAGGTGATATTAAAGCTGAGTTTAAAGTAATGGAACCAAATTTGACTATCGAAATTGAAAAGTCAGATTTGCCTGCAAAATTGATGGATTTAGGAGTTCAAGAAGGTTTGCTTCGTTCGATTTACGCAGCGCATAACGGAGTTTACCGTATGAGTCCAGACATGGAAGACTTGGTAGAAACTTCTAATAATATTGCAAGAGTTATCGTAAAAGATGGCGAAATTTCGATTCAAAATTTAACGCGTTCGTCTGTAGAAAGTTCTAAATTTGATTTAGCAAATGCGTTGCGTTCGGCATACGAATTATTTGGTTGCGAAGTTGAATTTGGCGGAAGCTATCCAGGTTGGACACCAAATCCGAAATCGGAAATATTAGATGTTTTGACTTCTATTTATGAAAAACAAAACGGCGATAAACCAAAAGTTGTGGCTTGTCACGCAGGTTTAGAATGTGGAATTCTAGGAACAAATTACCCAGGAATGGACATGATTTCGTTTGGTCCAACAATTCACGGTGCTCACTCTCCAGATGAAAGAGCAAGTATTTCTTCTTCACAAAAGTTTTGGAAATTTTTCTTAGAAATTTTAGCGAATATTCCTGAAAGAAAATAGAGAAAAGAAAAAAGAAGATAGAAACCTCGTTTAGAAATAGACGAGGTTTTTAATATCAATATCAAGAGAATTTTTTTAACACAAAAGTCACAAAAGAAGATCAAAAACTTTTGTGACTTTTGTGTTTATTTTTTTAAGTACCAGCAATTGAACTCCCAAAAATACCAACAGCAAGTTCTGCCCAAAGCAAGAAAAGTAGAAGTAAAATAATTCCGGAAAGAAGTATTCGATGTTTGGTGCTTTTTACTTTTCGCAACACCAGTTCAATCATTAAACTTGTACCAAAAAGTAAAATTCCAGCCATAACAAAATCCATAACTGACCAATTAACTTCATTAGTGAATTGCATCGCAATCAATGGAATTAGTAATAGTAGAGTTACTATTGAAAGTAGGATTAGTATGGTTTTTGGTTTTGGTAGCATTTTATTTTTTAACGTTCCGGCGCTTGGCGAGGTTGCGAACTTCGGAACCGATTATTTTCTATCAAAGATAAAATTTCTTGCGAGTAATAAACGTGTATTTACTACAAAATTCGCAATCTTGCCAAACGCCTGTTATAGGCAGGCTTTTATATCCTTTTAAGTGTTAGTTCCGTTTCTATATTATTTTCATTTATGCTCAATACTTTAAACCTATTTATAAGTATTTCAAAGTTATATATTTCCAAAATTAGTTCGTCTTCATTTTCAATAAATATTATTTTAAACCAATCTTCTTTTTTAGTTACCGAAATCTGAGTAGGTTCGTTGCAATGATGTACTTTATTAAGTATAAATGAACCTTTTTTGTAAAATGTCCAGCCCAATGTATTCACAAAATTCATTTTCACGTTTATTATTGTAGCTATAAACTTTTAAAGTGTCTAATGAATAATATTCACCATTAAGATTATTAATAATCCATGGATTTGATTTAGTAGTAATTATATTTTTTTCTTTTTGTTCTATGCTATTTTTAAAAAGTTTTACTAATTCTTTTTTCGTTGGTTTCGTTTGCGCAAAACTTCCAAAGGAAATTAGAAGGAATATGAGAATTAGTCTTTTCATAAGTGTTGATTTGTGCTTGCCTATAACTTGTATATTGCCGCAATAAATTCAAACAAATATACCAAAAAAAGCTCCAATCTAAATCGGAGCTTTACAACCTTAAACAAAAATCAAAATCAGTAACGGAACTATTAATCCGGCTAGTGCTAGTTTCCAACCACGTTTTTTGAAAGTAAATTTTCCGGCAGGAATCATGATGGCACCAGTTAGCGCAATAGTTATTAATGATAATCCAAAAATATCACTGTAATAAATCCACCAATTAGAAGTGTTTTTATGTAATTTCATGGTTTGGCTAATGATGGGCGTTTTTATAAATGTTACAATTTCACCTTTGCCAGTTTTTAAATCAATTTCTACATCATTTTTCTCGAAGGATATTTTCAATTCGTCCTCTTTCACTTTGTGACGTCTAATTTTATCATCGATGCCAAGTTGTTTGCCAAGTTCTTCGGCATACTTTTCTGTGATTTCCGTATTTTTTGGAATGTTTACAGAAATAGTTTTTGTTTGAACTGTATATTTTTCAGGATGCCACTGGTCTCTGTGGTTCATTAAAATTCCTGAAAAGGCAAAGGAAATAATTAATCCAATATAAAAATATCCCAAATCGCGGTGTAAGATTCTAGCTTTTAAAGGTGAAATCATAGTTTAAAAAGTATAGTTAAGTGATACAGCATAATTTCTTGGTGCAATCGGGTTTAAACTATTGTCATCGTGAATGTTGTAACTTAATTCATTAAAAACATTACTAAGTTTAGTTCTTACTGCCCATTTTTTGCAAACATAAGATAAAGTGGCATCTACTTGAATGAAATCTTTAACATAAATTAATTTTCGAGTATCACCATTAACAAGTAATCTTGTTGGTCTTCCTGCATATCTGGTTCCAAAATAAGTATTGATTAATCCAAAGTTTAATCCTTTTAACTTTCCAGTTTCAAAATTGAAATTGAAATTCAGATTAGCCGTGTTTTTCGGATTATATTTTAGTTGACTTCCTTCAATAAAATAATCGCTATCAACATATTTTGTTTCGTTGAAACTATATCCAGCTAAAATTGATAATCCTTTTACCGGATTTGCTACAACATCAACTTCAACACCTTGACTTTTTACTTCACCAGCTAATACTTTTACATATGAATATGTATTTCCGTTGCTCAATGATTGTTGGTAGAATTTGTCATTTACTATTTGATAAGCGGTAACGTTCAAAAATAAACGTTCTTCAAATAATTTGTTTTTTATTCCTATTTCATATTGATCAATAATAGATGGTGATAAAGTGAATCCGTTATCATCTTGTCCGGTATTGATTTCAAAGGAGTTGGAATAACTTGCAAATAACGAATGATTGTTTGTAGGTTGATAGATTAAGCCTATTCTTGGAGAAAATGCATCATCATAATTTGCTGTATTTTGTGTAGTGTTATTTGAATAAGTTAATAAATCACTTACCGTTTCTTGATAGCTGTATCTAACTCCGGCTAATAATTTCCATTTTTCAGAGAAACTTATTAAATCTTGTATGTAACCACCAATTCTGTTTATCGGAGCAGTTGTTAAGGTATTTTTCTCTAAATTTGGAATTGTTGGTTCTGAAGATGCATTATAATTTTCGAATATATTTATAGTATCGTAATTATTAAAATTTTTAAATGCAGTAGTATAAGTTTTGAAACGTTCCGAATCCATTCCAACTAATAATTTATGTTGGATTTTGCCTGTTGCAAAATTACCTGTTAAGTCCAATTGCTGAATAAAATAATTGTCTTTTGATTCTGCTTTTTGAATGCTTCTTGTCCAGTTACCATTTGATTGAACGGTGCCATTTGTACCAGAGTTAGGTCTTGTATTGCTTAGTAAATCAGTTTCGTAAAAACGTATACCATTTACAAAATTTAAGGACCAAAAATCAGATAATTTATGTGATAGTGTAAAAGTTGCTGATGCTTGTTTGCTATCATAATATCCCCAACTTACTCCTAAAAAACGATTTCTTGGCAAATCGACAATTTCATAATTAATTATACCAGCACCAAAATCTGGAGTTCTTCTATCTTTTGTGTAATCGGTTTCAATTAAAAGTTGTGTTTTATCATTAAATTTTACATGAAATGATGGATTTATGTAATAACGTTCAGATGAAACATCATTTCTAAAACTTTCTGCTTTTTCAAAGCTGGTATTTATTCTGTAGGCTATTTTTTTACTTTTATTAACTGAACCATAAATATCAAATGTTGGTTTGATAGTATTAAAGCTACCAAATCTAAAACCCACTTCACCACCAAAATCAAACTTAGGTTTTTTAGTAATCAAGTTCAAGATTCCACCAGCTGACACATTTCCATAAAGAATGGCAGCACTTCCTTTTAAAAATTCAACTTTTTCCAATCCACTTGTTTCATAGGTCATACCATTAAAATATCTAATTCCATTTTTGAACGTATTCGAACTTGAAAGTGAAAAACCTCGTGAGGCAATTTCTTCTTGATAGCCACCAGTTGTACCCATAATGTATACACCATTTACATTTTTAAGTAAATCAGTTACTGATGAAATTTGTTGATTTTGAATTGTGGCTTGATTTATCACTGCCGTTGCTTGAGGCAAATCCATTGGATTGATTCCAGATTTACCAACATTTACAGCTTTTTTTTGCTGGTTTGCAGTAATGATTACTTCTTTTAGAATTTCTCCTTTTTTATTTTTAACGGTATCGTTAACAGCGTAAAGCTCGAAGTTGTTTTTATCTTCTTGAGCAAAACAGGATGGACTTATTAAAAGTGTTAGGACGAAGAATAGGTTATATTTGTGCATTTATTTAGAATAATTAAAAATAATATTGTTTTAACGCTGCAAATATAAATACGTAAAATCAATTTACAAAGTTTATTTAGATTAAATATAAATAATTAACATTTGTTCAAATTTAAGATGCTGATTTACTTAAAAATAGAGATAAAAAAAACTTGCTGTTAAGCAAGTTTTAAAATATTTGAAATAGGTAATTAACTATTTTATCTTATTCATAGAATAATTTTCAGCACTATTTTTTCCATTTTGTTTTCCAGATATTGTTGCTATTAAACTTCCATTTTTCATAAGTTTATACTGAATTTTTTGTGGATATTCATGCTTCGGGTTTTCAAAAACCAATAAGCTATCTTCATCTTTAGTCATTTGAAAAGGGATAGGTGAATCGTTGTTTTCTCCTTTAATAGTAGCTGTGTAAATTAAATGGTCGCCATTTTGCATTAATTCAACTTGTTCGTTATGAAGCGTGTCTTTTTTGTTCTGAATGTAATAGGATAAACCAATAAATGTGCTGTCGTCTAATCTTTCCCAAATTTCTCTAAGTGTTCCTAGACTATCAGTTTTCTCCCATTCTCCCAACATCCAATTGGCTTTTTCGAGTTCTTCATAATCTTTTATAATATTTCCATTAGCGTCATATTTGTTACATGAAACAATAGATAGTAATAGAATTGTAAGTAGTGATATAGATAATTTATTCATGTTCTTTTATTTAGTTTTTTTCATTGGAAAATTTTCACTCATTTCTTTGCCATCTTTTTTACCATAAATAACAGCAACTAAACTGTCATTTGTGATTTTTGTATAAACAATTTTGGTAGGAAAATCATGCTTTGGATTTTCGAAAGTTAACTCTTTATCATCAGATTTTGTCATATAAAATGAAACAGGTTTTTCCTTATTTTGATCTTTAACAGAAACTTTGTAAAACAGAGAATCGTTTGACTCAAATAAATCTATTTTTTCATAGAAAACAGTGTCTTTTTCGACAATCACAAAACTTTCTCCAACAAATGAGCTATCATTTTTCGTTTTCCAAATTTCCTTAAAGGTAGCTTCCTTTGAAATGTTCTCCCAACTACCTATAAACCAATTAGCTTTTTTAAGTTGATTGAATTCTTTTTTTGTTTTAATTCCAAAAACTTCAATTTGAGATTCTTTTTTACAAGATGTCATCAAGATAATTGAAAGTAGCGTGATTAGAAGTGTTTTTTTCATTTAAAATAATAATTTATACAATATTATGAAAAAACTGCCAACTGAACACTGCCAACTGAACACTTTTTTTACTACTTTTGCACTCCAAAATACAGATTACAATGTTAGAAAGACTTCAATATGTAAAACAGCGTTTCGATGAAATTTCAGATTTGATTATTCAACCTGATGTTATTTCGGATCAAAAACGTTATGTGCAATTAAATCAAGAGTATAAAGGACTTAAAGATTTGATGGAAAAGCGCGAAGAATTGATAAATATTACAGGAAATATAGAAGAAGCCAACGAAATTCTTGCTGATGGTTCAGATGCAGAAATGGTTGAAATGGCCAAAATGCAATTGGACGAAGCAAAAGAACGTCTTCCTCAGCTAGAAGAAGAAATCAAGTTCATGTTGATTCCTAAAGATGCCGAAGATGCCAAAAATGTAATGGTTGAGATTCGTGCTGGAACAGGTGGTGATGAGGCTTCTATTTTTGCAGGAGATTTATTTAGAATGTACACTAAATATTGTGAAACACGTGGTTGGAGAACTTCAGTGGTTGATATGAATGAAGGAACTTCAGGTGGTTTTAAAGAGATTATTTTTGAAGTTACAGGTGAAGATGTTTACGGAACTTTAAAGTTTGAAGCTGGTGTTCACCGTGTGCAACGTGTTCCTCAAACAGAAACTCAAGGTCGTGTGCATACATCAGCTGCAACAGTAATGGTTTTACCTGAAGCTGAAGAATTTGACGTTCAAATTGACATGAATGAAGTTCGTGTTGACTTTTTCTGTTCATCTGGACCAGGTGGACAATCGGTAAACACTACTAAATCTGCGGTTCGTTTAACACACATTCCAACAGGATTAGTAGCACAATGTCAAGATCAAAAATCACAACATAAAAATAAAGATAAAGCTTTAGAGGTTTTGCGTTCACGTTTATATGAACAAGAATTAGCCAAAAAACAAGCCGAAGATGCAACTAAACGTTCATCTCAAGTAAGTTCTGGTGACCGTTCGGCTAAAATTAGAACTTATAATTATTCTCAAGGTCGTGTAACCGATCATAGAATTGGATTAGATGTTTTTGATATGGATGGCGTGATGAATGGTAAAATTCAAAAATTTGTTGACGAATTGCAATTGGTTAACAACATGGAAAAACTGAAAGAATCTGAGGTTTTTTAATAGAAAATAGAGAATAGAATAAAGAAAAAAGAGGCTGAACAATTTATGTTTAGCTTTTTTTTTAACACATAGCGAACTTTGCAAAAAACTTTGCGAACTTTGCAATCAAACAACTACAATGACAACACAACAACTAATCGAACAAATTCAACTAAAAAAATCCTTTCTATGTATTGGTTTAGATGTTGATTTAACCAAAATTCCACAACATTTATTAGAACTCGAAGATCCAATTTTTGAATTCAATAAAGCCATAATTGATGCTACACATGATTTGTGTGTTTCCTATAAACCAAACACAGCTTTTTATGAAGCATACGGTATAAAAGGTTGGCAGTCATTGCAAAAAACTATCAACTATATAAACGAAAACCATCCTGAAATTTTCACAATTGCCGATGCAAAACGTGGTGATATTGGAAATACTTCATCAATGTATGCCAAAGCTTTTTTTGAAGATTTGAATTTCGATTCGGTTACGGTTGCACCATATATGGGAAAAGATTCTGTAGAACCATTTCTAGCTTTTGAAAACAAACATACTATAATGTTGGCATTAACATCCAATGAAGGTGCTTTTGATTTTCAGACATTAGAAACTAATGGGAAAGAGTTATATAAACAAGTTTTAGAAACTTCTAAAGGATGGAAAAACTCCGAAAATCTAATGTATGTTGTTGGAGCAACCAAAGCTGAATATTTTACAGAAATTAGAAAAATAATTCCAACTAGTTTTCTTTTAGTTCCAGGAGTTGGTGCTCAAGGTGGAAATTTACAAGAAGTCTGCAAATACGGAATGAGTGAAAAAGTTGGATTATTAATTAATTCGTCAAGAGCCATAATTTATGCATCCAACGGTCACGATTTTGCACAAAAAGCAAGAGAGGAAGCTATAAAAGTAAAAAACGAAATGGAAGAAATTTTAAAAAGCAGCTTTTGATTTCCTACACAATATATAAAAACGAAAATTCTAACCAATGGGTAACTTTTGTGCACGGCGCAGGAGGAAGCTCTTCTATTTGGTTTAAGCAAATTAGAGAATTTCAAAAGCATTTTAATGTTTTATTGTTGGATTTAAGAGGTCACGGCGATTCAAATTCACAAATTAAAAAAGCATTTAAACAAAAATATACTTTCAAGTCAATTGCAAGCGATGTTTTAGAAGTTTTAGATTATTTACAAATAAAATCATCTCATTTTGTCGGAATTTCACTGGGAACAATTGTAATTCGACAATTGGCAGAAATGCATCCGAAAAGAGTGAAAAGCATGATTATGGGTGGAGCGATTTTGAAAATGAATTTCCGTTCTCAAATATTAATGCGATTGGGAAATATTTTTAAATATGTTTTACCTTATTTGGTTCTATACAAGTTTTTTGCTTTTGTGATTATGCCTAATAAAAACCACAAGCAATCTCGATTACTATTCATAAACGAAGCCAAAAAGTTATACCAAAAAGAATTTATAAGATGGTTCAAACTCACTGCTGAAATAAATCCTGTTTTGAAATGGTTTCGTCAGCAAGAGCTTAATATTCCAACTTTTTATGTTATGGGTGAAGAAGATTATATGTTTTTACCATCAGTAAGAAAAGTAGTCGAAAAGCATTATAAATCTTCTAAGTTATTTGTAATTGAAAAATGTGGGCACGTTGTAAATGTGGAACAATCAACTATCTTTAACAATCAAGTTATCGCATTTATTCAAAAGAACTAAAACTAACTTTGCGACTTTAGGACAAAAAAAATGCCAATGCTTTCACAAACACTGGCAATCTTTTTAACTAACCTAAACCAAACAAAATAATAAATCCTCATTTATTACATTGCAAATATCTTACTATTTTAGCAATCTATATGTTAAGACAATGTTATACTTATGTTATTGATTATTATAATAATAGCATTTATTATTTGTTGTCCTGCAAAGCAAAAACTTTTTTCAATAAATCAGAGGTTCTAGAGTTTAAATCTGTTCTAATATTCTTTTCTTCCACTGAAATCATTTTAAAAACACCTTCCATAGCTTTGTTAGTTGTATAGTCAGTTAAATCTGGATTAACTTTTTTAACTAATGGAATCGCATTGTATTTGGTAATAATATTAGCCCAAACTTTGTCAGCTCCAACTTTCGCAAATGAATTTTTAATCACAGGATTAAACTTAGCATACAAAGCTGTTGAAGTTGAACTTTGTAAGTAGGTTGTGGCTGCACTTTCATTTCCCATCAAAATGTTTTTAGCATCTGTAAAAGTCATTCCTTTTATGGCATCAACAAATATTGGAGTGGCTTGCTTTACAGCATCTTCAGCAGTTCTGTTTATCGCTTTCAAACCATCATCGGCCAATTTTCCTAAACCAATTTTTCTTAATCCTGCATCAACTTTTTGTAATTCTTCGGGTAACAAAATTTTGACCATTTCGTTTTTATAGAATCCATCTACAGCAGTAAGTTTAGTTACTTGTTTGTTGATTCCATTGTTTAACGCTTCTTTCAATCCGCCTGCAATATCTACATTTCCTTGTTCTAAGACGCCAGGTAGTTGATTGGCTATTTGTTGCATTTCCGCACAACTAGATAAGGTTAATCCAGCTAATAAAAGTAAAATTGTTTTTCTCATGGTGTTTTATTTTCTCATATAGGTTTACAAATATAGTGCCTCAAATGTTTATTTATTTTAAAATTAGGTTAATCCTATTTTTAAAATATTTTTTTAGTTTGTAAATCAGGTAATTACTTAAAAATGTGTAGTCAAAATGATACAAAAATGAGTTGCTTTTTTTCTCTGTAATAAAATCGTATTAAAATTATTAAATTCGTAAATTGCACTCCTAAATTTGAATAAAAATTACAAATGGAACCACAAACTCCTTATATTCCTAAAAATAAAGTAAGAATTGTAACTGCAGCATCACTTTTTGATGGTCACGATGCAGCAATTAATATCATGAGAAGAATTATCCAAGCAACTGGTGTAGAGGTAATTCATCTTGGTCATGACAGAAGCGTTGAAGAAGTAGTAAATACAGCTATTCAAGAAGATGCTAATGCCATTGCAATGACTTCTTATCAAGGTGGTCACAATGAGTATTTCAAATACATGTTCGATTTGCTTAAAGAAAAAGGAGCAGGACACATCAAGATTTTTGGTGGTGGTGGTGGTGTAATCCTTCCTTCTGAAATTTCTGAATTGCACGAATATGGAATCGAAAGAATTTATTCTCCAGATGACGGTCGTGCCATGGGTTTACAAGGAATGATTAACGATTTAGTACAACGTTCTGATTATCCAATTGGTGATAAATTAAATGGCGAATTAGCTCATATTGAGGATAAAAATCCAACGGCAATTGCAAGATTAATTTCGGCAGCTGAGAATTTCCCAGAAATTGCAAAAGCAGCTTTTGATGAAATTCATAAGAAAAACGAAACGAATAAAATTCCAGTATTAGGAATCACAGGAACTGGTGGAGCCGGAAAATCATCATTAGTTGATGAATTAGTGAGAAGATTTTTAATTGATTTTCCAACAAAAACTATTGGATTGATTTCAGTAGATCCATCGAAACGTAAAACTGGTGGTGCACTTCTTGGCGATAGAATTCGTATGAATGCTATCAATAATTCTAGAGTTTATATGCGTTCGTTGGCAACTCGTCAATCGAATTTGGCTTTGTCTAAATATGTGAACGAGGCAATCGAAGTTTTAAAAGCAGCTAAATACGATATCATCATTCTAGAAACTTCTGGAATTGGACAATCGGATACTGAAATTATGGATCATTCCGATGTTTCACTTTACGTAATGACGCCAGAATTTGGTGCAGCAACACAATTGGAAAAAATCGATATGTTAGATTTTGCTGATTTAGTAGCGTTGAATAAATTTGACAAACGTGGCGCTTTAGATGCGATTCGCGATGTGAAAAAACAATACCAACGCAATCATAATTTGTGGGATGCTGATGTAGAAACGATGCCAATTTTCGGAACAATTGCTTCACAATTCAACGATCCAGGAATGAACACACTCTACAAATCTATCATGGATAAAATTGTAGAAAAAACAGGAGCAGATTTAAAATCGACGTTCCAAATCACTCGTGAAATGAGCGAGAAAATATTCGTAATTCCTCCACATAGAACTAGATATTTATCAGAAATTGCTGAAAACAATAGAAAATACGATGAAACTGCTTTAACTCAAGTTGAAGTAGCTCAAAAATTATATGGAATTTATAAAACCATTGAAACTGTTTTTGGAAGCAAACCATCGTTGACAAAAGCTGGAATAGAAGAAACTATTTTGCATTCAAAAGATGAAAGTAGAAATGAGTTTTTAAATCTTTTAGTAAAAGAATTCGATCGAGTAAAAATGAATCTTGACCCATACAATTGGGAAATCATTTTGACTTGGGATGAAAAAGTGAACAAGTACAAAAATCCAATTTATAGTTTTAAAGTTCGTGACAAAGTCATTGAAATTAAAACACATAGCGAAAGTTTATCGCATTCTCAAATTCCAAAAATCTCATTACCAAAGTATCAGGCTTGGGGTGATATTTTAAAATGGAATTTGCAAGAGAATGTTCCTGGAGAGTTTCCATTCGCGTCTGGATTATATCCTTTCAAACGTGAAGGTGAAGATCCAAGTAGAATGTTTGCCGGTGAAGGTGGACCAGAAAGAACCAACAAACGTTTCCACTATGTTTCTGCTGGATTACC
>JAAFHW010000051.1 GCA_013298525.1 Flavobacteriia bacterium | reverse complement strand
GATGAACTCTGCAATTGGACCTTACAAAGGAGGAATTCGTTTTCATCCATCTGTAAATTTAAGTATTTTGAAATTTTTAGCTTTTGAGCAAACTTTCAAAAATAGTTTAACAACTTTACCAATGGGTGGAGGAAAAGGTGGAGCAGATTTTGATCCAAAAGGAAAATCTGATATTGAAATCATGAAATTCTGTCAAGCATTTATGACTGAATTATCTAAACATATTGGCGCAGATACTGACGTTCCTGCTGGAGATATTGGTGTTGGTGGAAGAGAAGTTGGCTACATGTTTGGTCAATATAAAAGATTAAGAAATGAATTTACTGGAGTTTTAACTGGTAAAGGAATTTCTTTCGGAGGTTCATTAATCCGTCCCGAAGCTACTGGATATGGTGATGTGTATTTTGCACAAAGTATGCTTGCAACTAAAGGTGATAGTTTCGCTGGAAAGACAGTTGTAGTTTCAGGTTCTGGAAATGTAGCTCAATATGCTACAGAAAAAGCTACTCAATTAGGTGGGAAAGTTGTAACAATGTCAGATTCATCAGGTTATATCTATGATGCAGACGGAATTACAGCAGAAAAATTAGCTTATGTAATGGAAATTAAAAACGTAAACTATGGAAGAATTTCTGATTATGTAACTAAATATCCAAACGCAACTTTCGTAGCTGGAAAACGTCCTTGGGAAGTAAAATGTGATGTTGCTTTACCATGTGCTACTCAAAACGAGTTGAACGAAGAAGAAGCTAAAACATTAGTAGCAAACGGATGTATTTGTGTTGCTGAAGGTGCAAACATGCCTTCAACTCCAGAAGCAATGCATGTTTTCCAAAATGCTAAAATATTATTTGCTCCAGGAAAAGCTTCAAACGCAGGTGGTGTTGCAACTTCTGGTCTTGAAATGTCTCAAAACTCTTTACGTTTAAGTTGGACTTCAGAAGAAGTTGATGAAAGACTTAAAGGAATTATGGCGAATATTCACGCTGCTTGTGTGAAATATGGTTCAGATTCTAATGGTTATATCGACTACGTAAAAGGTGCAAATATTGCAGGATTCGTAAAAGTTGCAGACGCAATGTTAGCGCAAGGAATTGTGTAATTAAAACACTTACAAATTTATATAAACCTTCTCTCTTAAATGGGAGAAGGTTTTTTTATTGATGTATATGAAATTACAATTAAATACGTTTATAGTATATTTGTATTTATAAATTGCAATTTACCAAAATGATAAAGAAATTTGTTCAAATATTATTTTTAGTACTATTCGTAAATGGCTTTGCTCAAACTAATCCGCAATGGCAAGGTTATTTCTCCTACAACAAAATAACAGATATTAGTCAAGGACAAGATAAAATTTACGCATCTTCAGAGATTTCTATTTTTTCTAAAAATTTAGCTACTAACGATTTAGCTACAACTACATCTGTTGATGGACTGAAAGCAGAAACAATTACAGCAATTCATCATAGCGAAAGTTTTAATAAAACACTTGTTGGAAATAAAAACGGATTACTTTTAGTAATGAATCCTGATGGCAAAATAGTTTTTAAAAACGGAATAGTAGTCGAAGTACCTGTTTCACCTTTTCTAAAAAAAATCAATCATTTCTTAGAGTACAACGGTAAAGTTTACATATCATGCGATTATGGAATTTCAGTTTTTGATTTAACTTCCATGGAATTTGGAGACACTTATTATATTGGAAATAATGGGCAACAAGTTAAAGTATACCAAACAACAATTTTAAACGGAGAAATTTTTGCCGTGACCGATATACATGGTATAAAAAAAGCATCTCTTTCAAATACTAATTTGGTAGATTATAGTCAATGGCAACTATTCGATGGCGGTTATTGGAACGGAATTACAACCATTCAAAATAAACTTGTTGGAATGAATACCAACGGAAGGCTATACAAGCACAATGGAACTTTCTTTGAAGAATTTTTTATAATGAATCAAAGTGGGTTAGATATAAGAACTAATGAGGATTTTCTAATTGTAACAAATCAAAATTATATTTATATTTTCAATGCTGCTTTACAACAAACAGCAACTATTAATAGTAATCAATATACTTTAGCGCCAGTTTCCTTTAGTTGCGCAACGGTCGTTGATAATCAAGTTTTCATCGGAACAAATGAAAAAGGATTGTTAGCATCCTCTATATCTACACCAACAACTTTTCAAGTGATAAAGCCAGATGGACCAGACAGAAATAACATTTTTAGATTAAAACAAACATCAACAACTCTTTGGGCAACCTATGGTGGTTACTCAATAACCTACGATCCAACATTACTTGAAGAAGGAATAAGTAAATATTCAAGACAAACAGGTTGGAGCAAAATACCTTTTAGTGAATTATTTGGCGCAACCTCTTTGTCTGATATTATGACTAACCCAAAAAATGAAAATGAAGTTTATGTGTGCTCTTTTCATAATGGTTTACTTAAAATAAAAGATGATGTAATCACTTTTTACAATCAAAATAGCGCACCACCAAACGGACCTGAGAACCAACAGTTAGTTACACCATTGTATGTTTCAGTAAGAATTAATGGAGGCGCATTTGATAGTAAAGGCAGTCTTTGGTTATCAAATTCATTAGTTTTTAAAGGACTTAAAGCATTGAAAAGTGATGGAACTTGGATATCAGCCAGTGATTGGCAAAATCAATTAGCATCAGTAACTGAAGAAAGATATTCCAAATTAGCTATAGATAAAAACGACACCAAATGGGTGCCTTCCTACAGAGGAAACGGATTGATTGCATTTAATGAAAATTATGCAAATAAATTTATTAGAATAAGAACAGGAACCGATGGTAATTTACCGATAAATGACGTTAGAGCTGTAGCAATAGATAATAGAAATCAAGTTTGGATCGGAACAGCAAGAGGATTAAGATACATTCCTTCTGCAGATTCTTTTATTAGTGAAACTGAAATCGAATCAAAACCAATTATTATTTTAGAAGATGATTTGGCTCAAGAATTGTTTTATGAGCAATTTATTATGGATATTGCTGTTGATGGCGCCAATAGAAAATGGATTTCGATAGCTGAGTCTGGAGTATATTTAGTTTCGCCAAATGGTCAGGAAACTATTTATAAATTCACAAAAGAAAATTCGCCACTTCCAAGTAATAATGTAAACGATATTGAAATTGATAGTTTTACAGGAGAAGTCTTTTTTGCAACAGATAAAGGATTAGTTTCTTTTAAAGGAACAGCCACAAGACCTAGTGATGATTTAAGTAATGTGTATGCTTATCCAAACCCAGTGAGACCAGGTTTTTCAGGAACAGTTAAGATATCAGGTTTAACTAATAAAGCAGTTGTTAAAATCACAGACATTGAAGGAAATTTAGTCTATGAAACTACTTCAGAAGGAGGTACAATAGAATGGGATACCACAGCTTTCGGAAAACACAAAGTAGCTTCAGGTGTGTATATGATTTTAGTTTCTGCAGAAGATGGAATAGATACAATCGTTAAAAAAGTAATGATTATCAGGTAATGTTAGTCAAAACTAAAGCAATCGTTCTTTCATCCATAAAATATCAAGAAAAAAGCTTGATTATAAAATGTTTTACACAAAGCGACGGATTAAAAAGTTACTTCGTGCAAAGTGCTTATTCTGGAAAAAAATCAAATCAAAAAATCGCTTATTTTCAACCTTTAACCATTCTTGAAATTGAAGCCATTCACAAGAATAAAGGTACTTTAGAGCATTTTAAAGAAATAAAACTAGCCACAGCTTATCAAACCATAAATACCGATATTGTAAAAAGTACTATTGTAATTTTCTTGTCAGAGATGTTACACCATAGCATTCACGAAGAAGAAAAAAATGAAGATTTATTTACCTTTCTTGAAACGGCTTTAATTTGGTTAGATACACACGAAGAAACATCCAATTTTCATCTAATTTTACTTTTAGAAACAACAAAATTTTTAGGTTTTTACCCAGATAATTCCGAAACGGATTTCAATTTTTTTGAAATGGTTGATGGCATTTTTTCACCTTTTCAAGGAACAAATTGCCTTAACGAACACGAAACATTTCTTTTCAAAAAATTAATCAACTTAAAATTTGATTCCGACCAAAAGGTTTTCGCAGGAATTGAACGTCAAATACTTCTAAAAATCTTATTAGATTACTATTCCATTCATCTTGACGGATTTAAAAAACCAAAATCTTTAGACGTATTAAAGGAAGTTTTTTCTTGATACAGATTTATTTCGATAAAAATTCATAAAAAACTTCTCAAAATATTGATAAGAAAAATGCGAAATGCAAATAGTTGTTATTAAAACAATAGCATTATAAACCAAAATTATAACATAATTATTGAGACCAAGATTGGAAAAAAGTTTGACATAAATTAAACCAATCAATTGGATAACAATTGCATGGTAAACATAAATTCCATAAGAAATTTTACCCAAATAAGTTGTAACACGATGGTTTAAAATGAAATAAGGTTTATTGCTCAATACTCCAATTACTAAACAAAACAGCAACATACTGAAAAGATTATAGTTGCTAGATGAAAATAAATTTACAAAATAATTAGTTGTAAAATAGAGGATAAAACTAAGTAAAGAAACATAGATAACTAATTTATTATTAAATAGTTGTGGATTTTTTAATAATAGAATCGAAATGATACCACTAGAAGTAAAATAAAAAAATAGCATAGTGTATTTATATAAAATATTTCCTTCAATAGTAAAATATATCGTAAAGAAAACAATGGTGGAAACTAATAAGAAGAAAATTATTTTTCTTACAGGCAAAAACAATAATACTGGAGCAATAAACAAATAAAATTGTTCCTCAACACCTATAGACCAAAGAATTTCTATAATTCCACCAGGATTGTATAAAGCGGCAAAAACATTTGGCATAAAGAATATTGAAAGCAACAATCCTTCATATAAATTATAATTAGTATTGAATCCACCAGTGAAACCAAATTTTGGAAGAATATAATTGTAATAAGTCAAGCCAAAAAGTAAAATCAAAAAGTAAAGCGGAAAAATTCGTAAAGCTCTTCTAATATAAAAGTTTTTTAGCGAAATGGTGTTTGTTGTTTCCTTTTCAAGATAAAGTTGCCTTATAATTAAAAATCCGCTTAATGAAAAAAATACACAAACGGCTTCATAACCTTTGTGAAATAGTGGTATTGAATTGTAAAACGGAATGTCATGTTTACTACAAAATTCAGAAATATGGAAAATCATTACAAAAACTGCTAAAAAGAATCGTAGTCCTGTAATATTTGGTATTCTTTCCATTTGGAATTCAATTAAAAATTTAAATAGTTCACAAATGTGCAATTAATAAATTAATGATGCAAAGTCAAATTAAGTAAAATCCACAATCTAAAAACATTTTTAAAGGAAGTTTTTGCATAAAAGATAAATTTAGACATTCTTTCTTGAACAATCGCAAAAACTCATAACTCATAACTCATAACTCACAACTATTTATTACTTTCGCAAACTGATTTAAGATTACGACAAAATGAGCACAAAATTTACTGAATACAAAGGACTTGACTTGCCAACAGTAGCATCAGAAGTTCTTAATTTTTGGAAGAAAAACAACGTTTTTGAACAAAGTGTAACTTCGCGTGAAGGTGCAACTCCGTATGTGTTTTTTGAAGGTCCACCTTCTGCAAACGGATTACCTGGAATTCACCACGTGATGGCTCGTGCTATTAAAGATATTTTTTGTCGCTATAAAACTCAAAAAGGTTTTCAAGTAAAACGTAAAGCAGGTTGGGATACACACGGTTTGCCAGTTGAACTTGGAACTGAAAAAGAATTAGGAATCACCAAAGAAGATATCGGAAAAACCATTTCTGTTGAAGAATACAACGAAGCTTGTAAAAGAACCGTTATGCGTTATACAGACGTATGGAACGATTTGACCGAAAAAATGGGTTATTGGGTTGATATGGAAGATCCATACGTGACTTACAAATCCAAATACATGGAAACCGTTTGGTGGTTGTTGAAACAAATTTACAACAAAGATTTACTATACAAAGGCTATACCATTCAACCGTATTCTCCAAAAGCTGGAACTGGATTATCTTCACACGAAGTTAACCAACCTGGAAGTTATAGAGATGTTACGGATACAACGGTTGTAGCGCAATTCAAAACCAAAGCAGAAACGTTACCAAGCTTTTTACAAGGTTTTGGTGACGTTCATATTTTAGCTTGGACGACAACTCCATGGACTTTACCATCAAACACCGCTTTGACGGTTGGTCCAAAAATCGATTATGTTTTGGTGGAAACGTTCAATCAATACACTTATCGTCCTGTTAAAGTAATTTTGGCTAAAAACCTTGTCGGAAAACAATTCGGAAAAGGATTTTTTGCTTCTGTTGAACCATCTGATTTTGAAAATTTCAAAGAAGGTGATAAAAACATTCCATACCAAATTCTAGCTGAATGCAAAGGTGCTGATTTAGTGGGAATTCGTTACGAACAATTGATGCCATTGGCTTTGCCTTATCAAAATCCTGAAAATGCTTTCAGAGTAATTTCAGGTGATTTCGTAACTACAGAAGATGGAACTGGAATTGTACACACGGCTCCAACTTTTGGCGCAGATGATGCTAAAGTGGCTAAAGAAGCAACACCAGAAGTTCCACCAATGTTGGTTTTGGACGAAAACGGAAATCCTGTTCCTTTAGTCGATTTACAAGGTAAATTCATTCAAGGTTTAGGAAATTATTCTGGAAAATATGTTAAGAATGAATATTACAACGATGGCGAAGCTCCAGAACGCTCTGCTGATGTTGAAATTGCCATCCAATTAAAAGAAGAAAATAAGGCTTTCAAAGTCGAAAAATATGTGCACAGTTACCCACATTGTTGGAGAACCGACAAGCCAATTTTATATTATCCATTAGATTCATGGTTCATCAAAGTAACCGAAATCAAGGATAGAATGTTCGATTTGAACGAAACCATCAACTGGAAACCAAAAGCAACTGGTGAAGGTCGTTTCGGGAATTGGTTGAAAAATGCTAACGATTGGAACTTGTCGCGTTCAAGATATTGGGGAATTCCATTGCCAATTTGGAGAACCGAAGATGGAACCGAAGAAATTCTAATTGGTTCAGTAGAAGAATTATATTCTGAAATCGAAAAATCTATCGCAGCTGGTTTCCAAAAAGAAAATCCGTTCAAAGGTTTTGTAGTTGGAAATATGAGCGAAGAAAACTACGATTTAGTTGATTTACACAAAAATGTGGTTGACAACATCGTTTTGGTTTCGCCATCTGGAAAATTAATGAAACGCGAAAGTGATTTGATTGATGTTTGGTTTGATTCAGGCGCGATGCCTTATGCACAATGGCATTATCCATTTGAAAACAAAGAGTTGATTGACGAAAACAAAGCATTTCCAGCTGATTTTATTGCAGAAGGTGTAGATCAAACTCGTGGATGGTTTTATACATTACACGCCATCGGAACTTTAGTTTTTGATAAAATAGCGTATAAAAATGTAGTTTCGAATGGCTTGGTTTTGGATAAAAACGGACAAAAAATGTCGAAACGTCTAGGAAACGCCGTTGATCCATTCACCACTTTGGCTGAATATGGTCCAGATGCTACACGTTGGTACATGATTTCGAATGCCAATCCTTGGGATAACTTGAAATTTGATATCGAAGGTGTTGCAGAAGTTCGTAGAAAATTCTTCGGAACATTATATAACACTTATTCGTTCTTTAGTTTGTACGCTAATATCGATGGTTTCAAATACGAAGAAGCAGAAATTCCATTAAACGAAAGACCTGAAATCGATCGTTGGATTTTATCAGAATTACACACTTTGATAAAAACCGTTGATGAAGCTTATGCAGATTACGAACCAACAAAAGCGGCAAGAGCTATTTCTGACTTTGTTCAAGAGAATTTGAGTAACTGGTACGTTCGTTTGTGCAGAAGAAGATTCTGGAAAGGCGAATACGGAACAGATAAAATCGCAGCTTATCAAACGCTTTATACTTGTTTGTTGAATGTGGCAAAACTTTCGGCTCCGATAGCGCCATTTTTTATGGATAAATTATATACCGATTTAGTTAATGCAACTGGAAGCGAGAGTTTTACTAGTGTTCACTTGGCAAATTTCCCTGTTTCGGTTGAAAACTTTGTTGATAAATCGTTAGAGAGCAAAATGATGAAAGCACAAACGGTTTCGTCTTTAGTTTTATCACTTCGTAAAAAGGAAATGATAAAAGTACGTCAACCGTTGCAAAAGGTTATGATTCCTATACTTGACGAGAATCAACGTGCTGAAATCGAGGCAGTTTCTGACCTAATAAAAGCCGAAGTAAACGTCAAAGAAATCGAACTTTTAGACGATGCATCAGGTGTTTTAGTGAAGCAAATTAAGCCAAATTTCAAAGCACTTGGACCTCGTTTTGGTAAGGATATGGGATTGATTTCTAGTGAGATACAAAAATTTTCACAAGAACAAATCAATGAAATTGATGCTAAAGGTGAGCTATCGCTTGTTATTTCAGGAAAAAGTATAATTTTAACATCCCAAGATGTAGAAATATCTTCACAAGATATTCCAGGTTGGTTGGTTGCAAATTCTAACGGAATTACAGTAGCTTTAGATATCACAATTTCTGAAGAATTGAAACAAGAGGGAATAGCAAGAGAATTGGTGAACAGAATTCAAAATATCAGAAAAGATTCTGGTTTTGAAGTAACAGATAAAATTAAAGTTCAAATTCAACGTAATGGAGAATTAGAACAAGCAATAAAGAATAACGAAAGCTATATCAAAGACGAAACATTAACAGAAGAATTAAATTTTACTGATAATTTAGAAAATGGTATAGAAATTGAGTTTGATGACATAAAAACAAAAATATTAATATCAAAATAGTATACAGATGGTTGAAGAAATGATGCGATACTCTGATGCTGATTTAGCAGAGTTCAAAGAAATTATCCTTACAAAAATTGAAAAAGCACAAACGGATTTAGAATTAATCAAAAGTGCTTATATGAATGATTTAAATAATGGGACAGATGATACGTCACCAACGTTCAAAGCATTTGAAGAAGGAAGCGAAACCATGAGTAAAGAAGCGAATTCACAATTAGCAATTCGTCAAGAAAAGTTTATTCGTGACCTTAAAAATGCACTTTTCCGTGTTGAAAACAAAACCTATGGTGTTTGTAAAGTAACAGGAAAATTAATCGGAAAAGAAAGATTAAAAATAGTTCCTCATGCTACAATGAGTATCGAAGCTAAGAATTTACAACGATAACAGTTGTTTGTAATTAACATAAAACGCTCCAAAAAGGAGCGTTTTTCATAGAAAATAATACTATTTTTGCACCACAAAAATTAAAAAATGAAACTTAGGCACGCAGCACTTATCATTATCCTTATATTAATTGTAGATCAATTCTCAAAAGTTTATGTAAAAACAAACTTTTATTATGGAGAACCTTATCCAGTCTTGAGTTGGTTTAATATCACTTTTATTGAAAATGAAGGAATGGCGTGGGGAACAAAAATACCTGGTGAATATGGTAAATTGTTTTTAACCTTGTTTAGAATTCTTGCAGTTGGTGGTATTGGTTATTGGTTGTGGGATTCAGTTGAAAAAGGAAAATCTAAATTTTTAATTACTGCAATTGCCTTAATTTTTGCAGGAGCTTTGGGAAATATTATTGACTCTGTACTATATGGAGTTATGTTTGATGAAAGCACGAGATATCATCTAGCTACTTATTTCCCAGAACAACCTTATGGCGATTGGTTTCACGGAAGAGTTGTTGATATGTTTGAATTTCCAATTTGGGAAGGTAAATTACCAGACTGGATTCCTTTTTGGGGCGGTGATGATTTTAGATTTTTTAATGCAATTTTTAATGTTGCAGATTTTGCAATTTCTGTTGGAGTTGGAATATTAATATTCTTTAATAAAAGAGCATTTGCTCCTGTAAAACTTCCGCCTAACGTTAAGTTTTCTGATAAATTGGATGACGATACAATCTAGAAAAAATATAGTTTATTTGGTGTAACACAAAAATCTAATAGAATATCATTTTCTGAAATATCGTCAATTTTATCTTCTGTTTCAAAAAAAGACAATCCTATTTTAATAGTATCTGGTTTGCATTGAGATAAAAATTTATCGTAAAATCCTTTGCCATAACCAATTCGATTTCCGTTTAAGTCAAAAGCTAAAAGCGGTACAAAAACCACATCAATTTTAGTTAGAGGGACTTGTAAACCATCTACAGGTTCTGGAATGTTGTATTCGTTTTTCTTGAATTTGGTGTTGTCCGTAAGAAGATAATGTGTCATTCCTAAAGTAGCAAAATCACTTTTAGAAACTACAATTTCTTTATCTTTTCCAGCTAAAATTTGAAGAATGAATTCCGTATCAATTTCTTTTTGTTCTTCAATTGACAAGAATAAATGGTAATAGGTTTTATCCCAAATATCCAACTGTAATAATCGATTAGCAATAGCCAAACTTTTATCTTCAATTGCTTCAGGAGTCAAACCTTGTCTTAATTCTTTATATTTTTTTCTTAATTCTTTTTTAAACATAAACAGACGACTTCAATTCGTCTATAAAAGTAGTTAAATGTTGCACTTCTACGTGATTCATCAGCACAATTTTGTACCATTTATTTTCATGATTGTGTGTTTCCGGAACTAAATCATATTTTTCAGCAATTTCTCTTGGAATAAATTCAGCATGAATAGTGACAATATTCATAAAGGGTTCACGGAAATACTTGATTTCTAATTTATCCAATTCATTACATAAAAACTGCGTTCTCATTTGTAAAACACTAATTTTTTCAAACCATTTATGCGGACCATAAGTAAACAAAATCATCCAAACTGCAATAGCATTGGCACCTGAACGACTTCCGCAAAGAGTTAAATCCATTCCTTCTACATATTGTGCTTCTTTGGTTAGCACATTTTCAATTAAACCTTTTCGGCAAATAAAAATTCCTGTTCCATATGGCGCTTGAAGCATTTTATGAGCATCAATTGTAATCGAACTAATGTTTGAATTACTGAAATTTATAGTAGAATTTTCATTGCTAAACGGATAAACAAATCCGCCATAAGCGCCGTCAATGTGAAGTTTGAAATCTAAATTGTATTTTTCAAGAACAGAACTATAATCTTCAGGATTATCAACCGAACCAAACATTGTGGTTCCCATATTGGAAATTACAATGAAATATTTTTTTCCATTGCTTTTTGCTTTAACAATGATTTCTTCTAAAGCTCTTTTGTCAATTACTCTATTTTCAAACGAAACTGGGATTTTCAACCAATCCAATTGCAATAAATTGGCACCTTTCGGAATAGAATAATGTGTGTCTTCTGAAGCTAAAATCACAATTTCTTCCAATTTCGCTTCCTTTTTATACATGAAAAAGTTGCGATACATCCAAATGGCTTGAATATTAGCTTCTGTTCCACCAGGAGAAATGTAACCATCAAATTCGTTGGGTTTTGATTTAAAAATATCAACGGCAAGAACATTCAAAACTTCTTTTTCTAACTCATGAGTTCCTTTAAAAGCACTTTCAGAATCACCTAAAGTGTGACATCCAATGTGATTTGGATTAGAAACAAAGGTTTGCAAAACAGGAGCATCTTTCAAAAAATCAGCATCAAAAAACACTTTTCCGTCCAATTTTGACGCAGGATAACCCAATGAAGTATCTTTTGCGAAATTCACATTTGCTTTTAAAGCATTTTGTATCTTGGTTTTACGTTCTTCTTTTGGGAGTTTTTTCCAATAAATCATACCTATAATTTTCGCCAAAACTACTTTAACAGACCAAAATAAAACATGATAATTGTTAGGTTGTTAAATTCTTGTTTTTTGATACAATTCAAATTAACTTTGTTACATGAACAATCCATCTTTAGAACTTCAAATACAAACCTTACCCGATAATCCTGGAGTATATCAGTATTATGATAAAGAGGATAAAATTCTATATGTAGGAAAAGCCAAAAATCTCAAAAAACGCGTTTCTTCCTATTTCAACAAAGTTCACGATAACGGAAAAACGAATGTGTTGGTTCGCAAAATTGTTACTATAAAACATATTGTCGTTTCGTCTGAACAAGATGCGCTTTTGTTGGAAAATAATTTGATTAAAAAGCTTCAACCAAGATACAATGTCTTATTGCGTGACGATAAAACCTATCCATGGATTTGTATCAAAAAAGAACCATTTCCAAGAATTTTTCCAACTCGTAGAATGATAAAAGATGGTTCGGAATATTTTGGCCCTTATACCAATTTCAAAACAGTAAATACGATTTTGGATTTGATAAAAGAATTATATCCATTGCGAACTTGCAACTTTGATTTGTCATCACAAAATATTGATAAAGGTAAATTTAAAGTGTGTTTAGAATTTCATATTGGAAATTGCAAAGGAGGATGTGAAGGTTACGAAACAGCGGAACATTATCAAATTCAAGTCAATGCCATTCGTGAAATATTGAAAGGAAACTTCAAAGAAAGTTTGAAGGATTTCAAATCCAAAATGCAAGAATTTGCAACCAATATGCAATTTGAAGAAGCGCAACAAATCAAAGAAAAAATAGAAGTTCTCGAAAATTATCAATCGCGTTCAACAGTTCTAAATCCGAAAATTTCTAATATTGATGTATTTTCAATTATTTCCGATGAAACTATGGCTTACGTCAATTTTTTGCAAATCGCACACGGAGCTATTATTCGTTCCTATACATTAGAATTAAAAAAGAAATTAGATGAAACCGACGAAGAACTTTTAGAATTGGCAGTTGTCGAACTTCGTGAGCGTTTTCATTTGACGTCAAAAGAAATTGTTTTGCCATTTGCATTGAATTTAGGCGAAAATGTAAAGATTACCATTCCACAACTCGGCGACAAAAAACACATTTTAGAATTATCCGAAAGAAATGCCAAATATTACCGTTTAGATCAATTAAAACAAATTCAAATAGTCGATCCAGAGCGTCATACAAATAGAATTATGGCGCAAATGCAAAAAGATTTACGCCTTTCTGTAGAACCAAGACATATCGAATGTTTTGATAATTCCAATATTCAAGGAACCAATCCGGTTGCGGCTTGTGTAGTTTTTAAAGACGGAAAACCGTCCAAAAAAGATTATCGTCATTTCAATATAAAAACCGTAGAAGGGCCAAACGATTTCGCATCGATGGAAGAAGTCGTTTACCGAAGATATAAACGTCTTTTAGACGAAAATCAACCTTTGCCACAACTAATTATCATCGATGGTGGAAAAGGACAACTTTCGTCAGCATTAAAAAGCATTGACGATTTAGGTTTACGAGGAAAAATTGCCATCATCGGAATTGCAAAACGATTGGAAGAACTCTTTTATCCAGGCGATTCAGTTCCTCTATACTTAGACAAAAAATCGGAAACGCTCAAAGTTATTCAGTTTTTACGTAACGAAGCACACCGATTTGGAATCACATTTCACCGTGACAAACGAAGCAAATCGGCATTAAATTCATCCATAGAAACCATTCCTGGAATAGGTGAAAAAACCATGCTCACATTAATAAAACATTTCAAAAGTGTTAAAAGATTGAAATTAGCTTCAGAAAAAGAAATTTCTGACGTGGTTGGTGTATCTAAATCCAAAAAAATTATCGAATTTTACAAAAAAGAATAATCATATGTGTCTAAGATTAAAATTTGGAAGACAAAAAGTGAAATTTAAAATTTTTATTTATTTTTTACTGACGATTCTTTTACCTCTATACTCATTTTCGCAAGACACCATTCAAAGAAAAAAAATCGGATTAGTTTTAACCGGCGGTGGAGCAAAAGGATTTGCCCATATCGGAGTTTTAAAAGTGCTAGAAAAAGCTGGAGTCAAAATAGATTATATTGGAGGAACAAGTATGGGTGCTGTAGTTGGAGGATTATATGCTACAGGATATAGTGCCATGCAAATAGATTCAATATTTCACGATACAAATTTTGATCAACTTTTAAAAGATTACATACCAAGGTCTTCAAAAAGTTTTTATGAAAAGCGTAATGATGAGCTTTACGCAATTTCATTACCATTCAATAAATTCAGTGTTGGAGTTCCAATAGCGCTTTCAAAAGGAATGTATAATTACAATTTACTTACAAAACTTACTCATTCAGTAAGACATATTAGAGATTTTAATAAACTTCCAATTCCTTTTTTATGTATAGCAACAGATATAGAAACTGGAGAACAATTAGTTTTAAATAAAGGATATTTAGCTCAAGCACTTTTAGCCAGTTCGGCATTTCCAACATTGTTTTCTCCAATTGAAATTGATGGGAAAATGTTAATTGATGGAGGTGTAACTAATAATTACCCAATAGATGAGGTAAAAAAAATGGGAGCTGATATCATTATTGGTGTTGATGTTCAAGACGGATTAAAAGGAAGAAATTCATTGAAAGAAGCTACAAAGATTTTGGTTCAAATTTCAAATCTTCAGATGATTGAAGGTATGAAAGAGAAGATAAAAAAAACAGATATCTACATAAAACCAGATATTAAAGACTATACAGTTATTACCTTCGATAAAGGCCAAGAAATTATTCAAAAAGGAGAAGATGCAGCGATAAAGGTATTTGATGAATTAAAAAAGTTGAGTTCAGAAACAAGAAATTATAAAACTCAGAAACTAAATGTTACTAGAGATAGTCTAGATGTTAAGAGAATAACAATCAATACTCTTAAAGATTACACCCATGCTTATGTAATCGGTAAGCTTGGTTTTAAAAGAGGAAATGTAATTAGTTATGATCAGTTAAAAACAGGAATTAATACTCTTGATGCAACAGGAAATTTTAGCGCTATTAACTACCAAATCAATGAATTAACTAATGGTGATGACATTAATTTAAATTTAATCGAGAACAAGAATAAAACGTTTTTAAAATTCGGATTACATTATGATGACTTATATAAAAGTGCAGTTTTAGTTAATCTAACACAGAAAAAACTCTTTTTAAGAAACGACGTTTTAGCAATAGATTTAGGACTTGGAGATAATTTCAGATACAACCTTAATTATTACATCGATAACGGGTTTTATTTTAGTTTTGGTTTTAAATCTCAATTTAATCAATTCAATAAAAATGTTTTAACAGACTTTAATGATGGTAATCTTTTTTCTCAATACGGAATTAATTCCTTAAACGTAGATTTTTCTGATATTACAAATCAAGCCTATGTTCAGACAATATTTGCACAAAAGTTTTTAATAGGAGCTGGATTAGAATTAAAACATTTAAAAATTAGATCAAAAACCTTAGAAAGCAATAACACAATTTTTGAAAACAGCAATTATGCAAGTGTATTCGGATATTTAAAATATGATTCTTTTGATAATAAATTTTTCCCTAAAAAAGGATGGTTTTTTAATGGAGATTTACAAACTTATTTGCAATCTAGTGATTATACAAATCAATTCAATAAATTCTCAATTTTAAAAGGAGAAGCCGGAATTACCAGAACTTTTTATAAAATATTTAATTTAAGACTCCAATCTGAGGCTGGTTTCTCTTTCGGAGAAGATAGTGTTCATTTCTTAGATTTTGTATTAGGTGGTTATGGATTTAATACAATAAATAATTTCAAACATTTTTATGGTTACGATTTTTTAAGTATCGCAGCAGATAGCTATATAAAATCATTAGCCACAATTGATGTAGAGTTCTTAAAGAAAAACCACATTAATTTTTCTGCAAACTATGCCAATGTTGAAAATAAATTATTCAGTTCAGGTAATTGGCTTTCAACACCCAGATACTCTGGATATGCAGTTGGATACGGACTTGAAACCGTTTTAGGACCAATTGAGATTAAGTATTCTTGGTCGCCAGAATTGCCAAAAGGTTTTACTTGGATTAATGTAGGATTTTGGTTTTAAATCTATAATTTTTCTATTTTCGTAAAATTATTAAACAAAAAAAGTATATTTGAACACAATAAACTAAAAAACTACATTATGTCTATTTGGAAAAGAAAACCTATGTCTATGTTGCTCGCTGAAGCATCAGACTCTGAAAAAGGATTAAAAAGAACATTAACAGCTTGGTCACTAGTAGCACTAGGAATTGGAGCTATTATTGGAGCAGGACTTTTTGTTAGAACAGCAACAGCTGCAGCTCAAAATGCTGGTCCCTCAGTTACAATTGGTTTTATAGTTGCAGCAATCGGTTGTGCGCTAGCAGGTTTATGTTATGCAGAATTATCATCATCTATTCCAATTTCAGGAAGTGCCTACACTTATACTTATGCAACTATGGGAGAATTACTTGCATGGATTATTGGTTGGGATTTAATATTAGAATATGCTGTTGGAGCTGCTACAGTTGGAATTGCTTGGAGCGAATATCTCAATAATCTTCTGGTCAATGTCCTCCATACTAGTCCAATTCCATATGAATTATGCCATTCTCCATTTCAAACTTCAGCTGATGGTGTTTCAGGTATAATAAATTTACCTGCATTGTTTATCGTTGCGGTTATTAGCTTGCTTTTAATAAAAGGAACTCAAGAATCAGCTTTTGTAAATGGAATTATAGTTGTTGTAAAAGTTGCAATTGTTGTAATGATTATCGTTTTTGGATGGAGCTTTATCAATCCAGCAAATCACACGCCTTATATACCTGAAAGTTCAATTTTTACTGATGAACATGGTGTAGGTCATAATTTCGGAGGCATTATGGGAATACTTGGTGCAGCTGGTACAGTATTTTTTGCATTCATCGGTTTTGACGCTGTAAGTACAGCAGCTCAAGAAACAAAAAATCCAAAACGCGATATGCCTATTGGAATTTTAGGTTCATTAGCTATTTGTACAATTTTATATATTCTTTTTGCTCACGTATTAACTGGTTTAGAGTCTGTTGATTTCTTCAGAAATGGAGGAAAAGAAGCATCTGTTGCAAATGCAATAACATCAGCGATGCCTGGTTTTGGATGGTTAGCACAATTTGTAACAGTAGCTATTTTATTTGGGTTTACCTCTGTAATTTTAGTAATGTTACTTGGGCAATCGAGAGTATTCTACGCTATGGGTCGTGATGGTTTATTACCAAAAGCTTTTGGAGATTTACATTCAAAATATAAAACGCCTTACAAAGCAAACCTAGCTATTTTAGTAATCGTTGGATTGTTTGCAGCATTTGTGCCTGGAGACATTGTTGGTGATATGACTAGTATAGGAACATTATTTGCTTTTATTTTAGTATGTATTTCTGTAATTGTTTTAAGAAAAACAGAACCTGATATGAAACGTGAATTTAAAACACCTTTAGTTCCTTTAGTTCCAATATTAGGAGTTTTTGTTTGTCTAGCAATGATCTATGGTTTAGGGTGGACTAACTGGTTAAGACTTGCGGTTTGGTTAGCACTAGGATTGATAATATATTTTGGATATAGTAAAAAGCATAGTAATTTGAACAATCCTAAATAATTTTATTTTCTGATTATTCTGAAAAAAGCATTAAAAATGATTAATCATTTTTAATGCTTTTTTCATTTTATAAATATTTTTTAATTAACACCTACTAAAAAATATTTTTCCGATATTTGTTAAATGAAAAAATGGGACAACTTATTAATCCATTTAAAATTCCTCATCAAGAGAAATCCTGAATGAGTGAAATTCTTTTTGAGTGTTAACGAAAGTTATAAACTTTCCTACTTTAAACTTTAAAACAAAAAGAAAATGCCATTTTATCACAAACTTGGAAATATCCCACCTAAACGTCATACACAATTTCGTAAACCAAACGGCGATTTGTATTATGAACAACTTTTTGGAACCGTTGGTTTCGACGGAATGTCAACCAATTCCTATCACGAGCAACGTCCAACACAAGTAAAAGAAATTCGTTCTCAATATAGTGTTGCGCCAACTATTGCTAAGTCAAACAATATCCAATCTTATAAATTAAGAGGTTTTGAAGTTACGCCACAAGATGACTTTTTAGAAAGCCGCAAAATTGTATTAACCAATTCCGATTGTCATATTGTTTTAGCAGCTCCAAGGAAATCAACAACCGATTATTTTTATAAAAATACCGATTCTGATGAAATGATTTTCATCCATCAAGGATCAGGAAAACTAAGAACCATTTATGGTAATTTAGATTTTAAATATGGAGATTATCTTATCATTCCAAGAGGGATTATCTACAAAATCGATTTTGATACCGAAGAGAATAGATTGTTTATTGTGGAATCACATTCACCAATTTACACTCCAAAACAATACAGAAATTGGTTTGGACAGTTACTAGAACACTCACCATTTTGCGAAAGAGACATTCGACGTCCATACGAATTAGAAACCAATAATGAGTTTGGTGATTTCATAATTAAAGTAAAAAAGAAAGACGAAATTTTTGAAATGGTGTATGCCACACATCCTTTTGACGTAGTTGGTTATGATGGTTTTAATTATCCTTATGCACTTTCTATCCATGATTTTGAACCAATAACTGGACGAATTCATCTTCCGCCACCAGTTCATCAAACATTTGAAACATCTGCTTTTGTTGTTTGTTCTTTTGTTCCGAGACTATACGATTATCATCCTTTGTCAATTCCAGCGCCATATAATCATAGTAATATTGATGCCGATGAGGTTTTGTATTATGTAGATGGCGATTTTATGAGCAGAAATGATGTAAAACCAGGAAACATTTCGCTACATCCAGCAGGAATTCCGCACGGACCACACCCAGGAGCAGCAGAAAGAAGTATCGGAAAAAAAGAAACACTAGAGTTAGCCGTTATGGTCGATACTTTCAAACCTTTAATGGTTACAGAGGAGGCTATGAAAATTGCTGATGAAACCTACTTTCTATCTTGGTTAGATAAATAAATATAAATTTTAGAAAGTATCTTTTGAATAAAGTTGAATCTTAAATTCACATTACTTTCATCTTAATACAAAACAAAAATGAGTAAAGAAGTAAAATCCGTAGAATACGGACTAGAAAAAATATTCAGTGGAGCACAAGATTTTCTTCCACTATTAGGAACTGATTATGTTGAATTTTACGTTGGTAACGCAAAACAATCAGCACATTATTACAAAACAGCCTTCGGATTTCAATCGCACGCTTACCGAGGATTGGAAACAGGTTCTAAAGATTCTGTTAGTTACGTTTTGAAACAAGACAAAATCCGTTTGGTATTAACAACACCATTAAATAGCAATTCACCAATCAATGATCATTTGCGCAAGCATGGTGATGGAGTAAAAGTAATTGCACTTTGGGTTGAAGATGCAAAATCAGCTTGGGAAGAAACAACAAAACGTGGTGCTGTTTCTTTCATGGAACCAATTGTTGAAAAAGACGAGCATGGAGAAGTGGTTCGTTCAGGAATTTACACTTATGGTGAAACGGTTCACATATTTGTAGAACGAAAAAACTATAATGGTGCTTTTTTACCAGGTTTCGTAGAATGGAAATCAGATTACAACCCAGAAGCTTTAGGATTAAAATAT